>JANMDL010000168.1:0-2355 GCA_031376295.1 Chitinophagales bacterium | reverse complement strand
ATTGATGCGTGCAGGAAAACTGGTGATATTTGTATACGGACTTTTTCCCGAAAAATTGTCGTTAACAACAGCTACTGAATTTCTGTTCAATACATATATCCTGTTGTCTGCAATAAAAGTTCTGAAAGGATAGCTTTCGTTTTGAACAGGCAATGGATAATTGATAATGGATTTGTTTTTATCATCAATTACAGAAAAGCCTAGATTATTGGGCGTAATCAGAAAGCGGTTTTTGAACAAAGCAGCATCATAGCAGATATTTGACTGCAGGCCAAACCTGTCGTTGTAAATATTGAGCCTGCTTATACTTAACTTATCAATCCCCATATTGGTACCTACCCAAAGATTTCCTTCCCTGTCAACAAATGCGGTACGCACATGCAGGCTGCTGAGGCCGTTGCGGGTATTGATGATTTCTACCTGCCGGTTGGGCAGCATTTTTACCAACCCCTTACCTACTGTTGCAAAATAAATATTGCCTTCCCTGTCGCCGGTTATATCATTAATTTCTGCATTGGCTAAAAATTGCAATGCGGGCGGCACTGCAGACAATTGCAACCTGTTACCGGCTATATCTGCAGCACTCAGGTACAGTACCCCCTTGTCCTTGGTGGCAATCCATATATTGCCCTGTGCATCCTTGTAAAACTGCGTTACGGTGAGTTTGTAACTGATGGCGGTTGTCTGCAGTGATTTTTTATTTACCAGTTCCATGCTTCCACCCAGGCGTCCTATGAGCCACAGACTATCATTACAACTGATAATTTTAGAAATGAACCTGATTGTATCCCTGGTGAGGAGGTTGATTTTTTTAAATTGCCCCTGTTCAAACACCCGCAGTCCATCATCGGCACACACCAAAAAACGGCCTTCATCGTATTGCATGCTGTAAATGTATACCGGTGCATTGGTGGCGTGTTTTTCGAGCCGCTGCCCCTGTAATTGATAAAAAAATGGAATAGTAGAAGCAATTACATAAACAGAATCTTTGGGATTGCCTACTATCTGGTTGATGATGCCAATCTTCTTGCCGTTTACTTCATCAATGCTTTTAAACGCATTACCATAGTAGATGCTTATACCGCTGTTGGTGCCAAAGTACATGATGCCCTTCTTATCCTGGTAAATGGAGCGTACAGTATTATTAACCAGCCCGTTTTTGATATTGATATAATCGAAATTGTACTGTTGGCCAAAGCCGGCAACCGGCAATAAAAACCATAGCAGCACTAAACAGTGCCATGCGCTTCTTTTAAAAGCAGCGGGTCTGTAATGCGTTGCTGTATGTGCCTGTTGCAAGCTGTATGGTTTAATTGGGTATCAAGTTAATGGGAAAATATGACAATGTGAAAATTAGCCAATGTGCAAATGTAAAAATGCGGCAATCAGCTAATCTGCCAATACCTGATTCCCGCAAACTGTTTTGTGCAGAAGGCATTTGCAGATTTTCCCATTTGCAATTTTGCACATTAATTCCCTATTGCCACACAGTTCCAGGTAATGGTATAATTTACCGGGTTGGGGCTGGTATTTAGCAGCCTTGCCTTGCAGGTAGTGGTACCGCTTGTAGTGCTGCAGCCATACAACTGCAACTGCACCCGGTAAAGTTCACCGCTTGCTCCCCCCGTTACATCTATATCGCCCACAAAAACCCTTGGTACTCCTGTAAAACCACCATTAAATGCAATATTGCCTTCGGCTGAAAGGCCAAAGCCGGGCAATACGGCTCCAAAAGTTGCCGTAGTAAAAGGATAAATTTTCAGGTTAGTACTGCTGGTGGAATTATATGCTACGCCCTTGCCGTTATTTACCGTAAGGGTGCCATCTACAATAGCATTACTATTGGCAGTTAATGTGCTGTTTACCAGCAGTGTACTATTTACCTGTAACGCCCCCTGGAAACGGGAGGGGTCGCCACTGCCCACATCCAGTAAATAAGTAGCATTAGGTACCGTACCCACACCAAGGCCATAAAACATATAGTTATACCCCAAAATATTTTCAAAACCGTAATCGGGTGTTGAAGTACCTATGCCGATATTACCACTAAAATAACTACTACCGTTTACATGCAGTGTTTGCAGGGGGTTGATGGTGCCAATGCCTACCTGGCCAGTACTGTCTATAGTCATACGCCTTGTACCTTTTGTAAAGAAACCCAGCCCGTTCCTGCCCGACGACCCGGCCAAATAGCTGCGCACAATACCTGTGGTTTTATCGCTGCCAAAATACAGGGAGCTGCGGTCGAGAAAGCCCTGGTTGCTGTTGGCCTGGTCTACCATGATGCTGCTATCAACCGCAAGCCTTGCAGCAGGGGTTGAAACACCAATGCCTACATTGCCGCTGTTGTTGTTG
>JANMDL010000160.1:0-5370 GCA_031376295.1 Chitinophagales bacterium | reverse complement strand
CTTACATTGGTTGGGTAATGCGTCATACTAATTGAGTTTGTAGTGATTCACAATTAGTACTGCTTACTTGCCATTAAGTAACAGCTTTTTTATTCACTTATCCACATACGCATTTATTTTATCCATTTTTAAACAGGCTCTAAGCAAGTACGCAGATGTTATACAGCGCTATTCCGAAAAGGGCATTTCAACTGATACTATTGAGTATGCCATTACTTATGTAAAAGAAGGAGCAAAACGGGAACATATACTTGAATCATTAACCGCCAGCTACATGGGTATGCAATTGATGGATGCTAATATGCTCCTGGAAGAATTATTTATACTGAACGGCGGCGAATATAAAAAAGAGAACCGCACGGGTTATTTGTATGGTGCAGTATTTCTTTTGCTGGGAGTACTTTGCAGCGCCTGTATCGCATACACTTTTATATCAGGTGCAGTGTGGTATAAGCCGGTACTTACTTCAATTGGTGCAGTAACCGGGCTGTTGGCAGGGCTGGGCCTGATTGTGAAATCGCTCAGGGGTAAGTACAGGGATAGTGATGATCCGTTTGTGGATTAGGCAGTTGGTATATGCAGGCAATACCTCTGCCAGTGATCGTGTTAGTGGCAATCCGTTTTTTGGTGATATAAATTATGATATTCTTTCTTCCATTTTTTATGGCATCAAATTCACACTACCCCAACATTTTCATCAGTCATTTTTGCAATTTACCACCTGGTTCAAAGAATGATTCCTTAATCCCCATCCGCTTTGTTTTTTAGTATTGAAAAACATGTAGTAAACCTTATCCCTTTCTTTTTTTACCATGCAATTTACGCTCCAATGCTTGTTATACCGGTATTATATCCCGGCATATCAATGTCCATAACAGATTTTTGTATAAATTACATTTCAATCTTTCTGCTTTCATTTTTCTGGTGCTGTCAATTTAAAATCCGCCCCCAACAAACTGGCGCTGATAATGAGTTTAACAGCAAGGGTAATAGTGTATGATGTTGTTATCTTTCGGCGATATAATTACAGGTGTTATTGCAATAATGGTTATTGCAGTTGCAGCCGGTTGTATTTTACTTTTCACCAAAGCAAAAAATCTTTCGCCGTTAAATGGCCGTAAGTTGCTGCATGTTACTGCCATTTGCACCTGTGCGTGGGCCATCAGCCGTTTTGAAAACAGGCTGGTATTGGCGTATATTTTTCTCCTTGCTTTTTTTCTCCTGTTATGGGCAGTGCAAAGGGGCTTTATGCAGGTTGGCAATAAAAAAAGTTATGGCATTGCCCTTTTCCCCCTGGCATTTTTTTTACTGCTGCTCGTACCCGTTTTCCCGTTGAAGCAGGTGGTGTTTGCAGTATTGGTACTTGGCATCAGCGATGCGGCCGCCGGCTGGGTGGGCAGCAATTATGCCAAAAAGCACCAGCCCTTCTGGAAGGAAGAAAAATCATGGACGGGTTTTGCTGCTTTTTTTGTTACAACAGTTGTACTGGCTTTTTTTTATTACAACTTAGTAACTGTACATGGTGTGCTGTTTGCCTGCAGCCTTGCCATTGTGCCAGCTTTAACTGAGCTTTTTTCATACAAGGGCAGCGATAATTTTACCGTACCTATTGTAACCGCAGCGTGGAATGTGCTTATAGCTTCAATGGAAGTCAGCAATAATTGCTATATATTTTTATTACTGCTGATACTGCTGATTTTACTGGCAGCAGCAGCCGTGTACAAAAAATGGCTTACTCAAAGCGGCGCAGCGGCAGCCTTGTGGATGGGCTGTATCTTTTTTGCAACAGGTGGCTGGCAGGCATTTGCAGCTCCTGTACTCTTCCTGGTATCCGGCAGCTTGTTATCTAAACTGAATAAAGACAATGCTGAGCCACACGGCCGTAATGCAGTACAGGTATTGGCCAACGGAATAGTGGCCGCCACCTGCTTGTTATTGTATGGTTTATTTGGACAGACTGTCTTTTTTTCTGCGGCAATTGTATCTTTCTGCATCAGTATGGCAGATAGCACCAGTTCTGAACTGGGCAGGTATTTTGGCGGTAAAACGGTAGATATAATCAATTGTAAACAGGTTAAACCAGGTTTGTCGGGTGGCATTTCTGTTGCTGGTACTATAGCTGGGCTGGCCGGTGCGCTGCTGCTGGCATTGGTAGTGGGACTGATATGTAATTTTTCCGTAATGCTCATCTTGTTGATTATGATGGCTGGGTTCTGTGGTATGCTGGTCGATAGTATCCTGGGCAGTTGGCTACAGGCCAAATACCAAACAGAGGATGGGTATGTAACTGAAAAGCCCGAACCAGGTGTGTTGCTGGTAAAAGGTGTTGGCTGGTGCGGTAATGATATGGTGAACATACTTGCCAATGCAGTAGTAACGGGGGTAATAATTTTGATATTTTTAACTTTTGCATACACGGCGCAACTGTAAAATTTGTATTTTCACCCACTAATATTTTAAGGTATCATGAAAAAAGGGATCATTTTACTCGGAGCGATTTTTTTAGTTATAACCGCTGTAGGGCAAACGCTGGAGCAGGCGCAGAAACTACTTTATTACGAACGGTTTAAAAGTGCCGTAGGTATATTGGACGGTCTTGTAAAAGCCGATGCCAAAAATGCTGATGCGGCTTACTGGCTGGGACAGGCTTATTTAGCTATGCCCAAGCCGGATATGACAAAGGCTAAAGTTGTTTTTGAACAGGCATTGCAGAACAACACAGGCAATGCATTGCTCACTGCCGCCTCCGGACAAATAGATTTACTAGAAAATAAAGTGGGTGACGCCACGGCAAAATTTACTGCTGCAAGTGCTGCTGCAGGCAAGGATGCCAATATTTTGCTGGCCGTGGCAAGGGCCAATATTGATGCTAAGGCAGGTAATTATCAATATGCCATTGAAACCATCAGCAAAGCGCTAACCCTTAAAAGTGTAAACAAAAGCACCGCTTATGTTTTACTGGGCAATGCTTACCGCAAGCTGATTGATGGTGGCAACTCCGACAAAAATTACCGCAATGCGCTGGATGCCGACCCTAAAAATGCTTTGGCTTATGTACGGCTGGGTAAAATATACCAAACACAGCGCAATGATGAAGTGATGCTGGAAAATTACAATAAGTCAGTTGAAGTAGACCCCGCTTTTGCGCCTGGTTACCTGGAGTTGTACAATCATTTTTCTTACAGGGATGTTAACAGGGCCAAGGAGTATTTAGATAAATACATCTCCAATTCAGATGCTGATTGCAATACCGACCTGTTTGCAGCAGATTACCTGTTCCGTTCGGGTAAGTACAGCGAAGCCATTACAAGGTCGGGCGAGCTGGCAAATGGCAATTGTGGTAAAGAAATAGGCATCCGGCTTAAAATGCTGAATGCTTTTTGTTACGAACGCCTGGGCGATTCAATAAATGCAAAAAAGAATATTGATGAATTTATGCAGGCGGAAGACCCCACTAAAATTTTGGCCGGCGATTATGAGATGGCAGCAAAAATTACCGCAAAGTTCCCGGGATCTGAGCTGAAAGCTATTGAATACATCAACAAAGCTTATGAGTCTGACAGTGCGGGTCGCATCGGGTACCTGCTGCAATTGGTTGATTTGTATAAAAAAACGGGTAATCCCAATGCTGTAGCTGCCACATGGGACAGGCTGGTGGTGGTAAAGCCCCGCCCGAGTAATGTGGATATGTACAACCGTGCCATGGCACACATGGGTATAAAAAACTATACATTGGCCGACAGCCTATGGCAGCAGTACAAAGACAAATACCCGGACCAGGTATATGGCTACACTTACCGCATAAAATGCAACGAGGCCCAGGATACGAGTATGGTGATGGGTTTGGCAGTGCCTCATTACGAAAATATGGTAGCTTTTGCCCAGCGGGATACGGTTAAATACAAAAATCAAATGATATCTGCCCTCTACAAACTGGTGGTTTACTACGTAAATGTTAAAAAAGACAAGCCAAAGTCTATTGAATATCTTACGCAATACCTGCTGTACGATCCCAATAATGAGGAGGCAAGAAAGAACCTGATGAAATTAAAAGGTGGTTGATTGCAGAAAAACATTTGGAACATTTTTTGACATACCTTACTTTTGCACTCCAAACTCAAATTTGGGTACATGATTGGGTTATGGTGTAATGGCAGCACAACAGATTTTGATTCTGTTTGTCTAGGTTCGAATCCTAGTAACCCAACGAAAAAGCAGTTCAGCAATGAGCTGCTTTTTTTGTTTTGAGGCTTATTAAGGCAAACGGTTTTATAAGTATTTAGTCCAAAAAATAACCATACACATGATAACCGGATTAAGATTAATTGTTGATAAGCTAATATCACACCCAAGGAACGTTTTTCTGATAGATGGCCTGGGTGCATTTTTAACCGCTTTCTTTCTGATTGTAATTCCGCTGGTATTCAGCAATGTGTTTGGTATGCCAGAAACAGTGCCTGGTTATTTATCGCTGGTGGCCAGTATTTACGCTGCTTACTCATTTTGTTGCTATTTTTTTATTCGTACTAACTGGCGACCTTATCTTAAAGCTATTGTAATTGCTAACATAATATATTGTTGCCTTACAATAGCACTTGTAATTTTTTAATGGAAAAGCCTGACGGTTTTGGGATTGATTTATTTTTTACCTGAAATAATAGTAATGAGATGTTTGATTTTGATCGAACTAATGGTGATTTCTAAAACAGCTGACAGAAAAAATAGCAGCAACCTTTTTGAATAAAAATTCCAGCATAGTAAAATTGTTGCATCAAAACTATTTCCGCTTCCATCTGCAATCTGCGTTAAATCAACCTGACTAACTTTAATGAAACACCACCGCAGGCTTTATCGGCGTGCAATGCTCCGACATGATTTCCACTTTTTTGCCGGTTTTTACAATGGTGATGCTGCATCGCTGGTCCTCATCAAAAGGAATGCCTTTGTACATGCCCCTGCCCTGCCAGCGGGTGCTTACTATGGCTGTATTGCCGTACAGCTGCACTTCATAGTCGCTTCTGCTTACACGGTCGAGTATATAGGCGGGTGAACCGGCAGTGTTTACCACACTATCACGGCTGAAAATACCACCTGATTGGGTAAAGTAAATATAGCCAGGGGCAAGTACTGAATCTACGGTGCCCAGATTTTTGCTGTTCCAGCCTGCATCAAACCGTTTGATCACCTCAATCACTTCTTCCTTTGTAAGTACTGAGTTTTTTGATTTGCAGGAGACAAGTGATAATACAATAAACAGGGGTGCAATAAATTTCATGGGAGCAAATATAGGAAGGAAATAAAAAGATTGACAAAAATTAATCAGACCCGGGACTTGTAAACGGATGCATTTAATATTGCCGCTTGCTTTGC
>JANMDL010000123.1:0-14818 GCA_031376295.1 Chitinophagales bacterium | reverse complement strand
GCTGGAAAGAAGAAGTAGAAAACACCACCCGGCAAGTCACCCAACCAATCAACTTATCAACCCTGCCCTTACTCGCCACCCCTTCCACCTCCATCAATCACCTTCCCAAAAAATACCGCATTCAGCATCAGCTTGCTGCTGCCCAGCCAAAAGGCCCGGAAATTAGGGTTATCAGCAATATTTATTACCCGGCCACTACCGAGTATATTCACAATTACTGCTGCGGAGTTTTTTACCGCTTCTGCATTTTGCCGGCTTATCCAGCCACTGAGCAATGGTTGTACACCATAATAAAATGGTGTGGCAAAAGAGTTTTTACTTTTTTCCATATAAGTATTGTTGGCCTTAAACAGGCTCACCGTTTTGCTGCTGAAGCCATAAGCCAGCGGATGCGAACCGTCGGCCTCGGCAGAAAAAATAGCGCCACTCATTTGCTGGGCACCCGAAATTTCATCTCTTACTTCATAAGGTAAGCGCTGCCCGCTGTCCACCGCAGGTTTTGCTTTTTTAAAACTGACTGTGCTGATGCCGTTCTCCGCTGCCCAGGTCACCGCTTCTTCTGTTAGAACCAGGTTGCCGCCTGCCTGTACCCAGGTTTTCAGTTTTTCTTTGTTAAGGTCGGTATACCCACCACCCACCATGATGATGGTATTATATTTGTTGATATTGGTTCTGTTGAACATTCCTGTTTCCAGGTGTGTGGCGGGCATGTTCATCCGCTGGTCGAGCAGGTGCCACACTTCTCCGGCATCAGTGGCATTTACACCCGGGCCAACCAGCATGGCGATGGCAGGCTTGGTTAATGCTGCAAACTTACTGCTGCCCAGGTCAACGCCACTGATGGCTCCGCCGCTTTGTATGGCATATACTTTCAGTCCGTTGGTTTCTGCCGCAGCTTTTATCCATTCATACACTTTATCGCTGCCGGCTGTTTGCATTTGCACCGGTATAAGTATGGTGCCGTAATTAAAATTTCTCACAACACCATTGGCGGCTATTTCAAATTTACTGGTGGCAACCTTGGTAATCAACCCGGCCTGCTGCAACTGGTACAGCGCTTTGGGTGCATACAGTTCGTTCCACTCAAACAGGTAAGCATATTCTGATTTACCCCCTTCCACTTCTCCTTTTGGCATAACAATATCCGCCAGTTTTTCGCCATAATTGTCTGGTACCGCATTGTCTATTTCTTTGTAAGGCAGGCCAAATGCAAGTGGCATTGTCCAACTGGTGATATCGTAAAACAGGCTGTCTTTGTACGCTGTCTGTTTGTCAAAAATGGTTTTTATCAAAGTTGACTGTGGCTGGTTAAGCGGCACAATGTATGCGCTGCCTTTTTCAAAACCCGCTTCTTTAAATCCATTGCCCAGTTGATGCACTGCTATTTGATGGCGCTGCAGCATTTGTATAAAAATGGCTGTCTTGCTTTTGTCTTTACTATCACCAAACACATAGGCTTTCTGCACAGCAGGCGTAACAGCATTTTTAAAAAAATCCCGTTGGTAGTTTAAAAATTCTTTGCGCAATGTTTTTGCGCCTTCCAGTGTGGAGAGTGCTGTTACAAACTGATTTTTGATGGTGGCAGGAAACCTCAATATGCCATTAGCTGTTTCCTGTGCATGGCCCCGGCTGCTGGCCTGCTCAAACAAAATACCGATACCGCCATTGGCATCAGGATAAGTAGAGCCTTTACCATAATAAAAATCATCATAGTTTTCTTTGGTAAAATACAGGGAGCCGATGCGGTCTAAATACTGCGCATGAAATTTGCCCAGCTTTGCCGTCAGCTCCTGATTTTTTGCAGGTGTAAGCGGGTTAACCCTGCTGGGTACACCAGGTTGAAAAAAGAAGGTGGCGTTGCTGCCCTGCTCATGGTGATCCGTCAATATATTGGGTTTCCAGGCATGAAACCATTTAAGGCGGTTTTGACTCTCCACATGCACTGCGGGCAACCAGTCACGGTTCAGGTCAAACCAGTAATGATTAAATCTGCCACCGGGCCATACTTCGTTAAACTCGCGGCTGCTGGGGTCGGTAACTAAATTTTTACTTTTGTGTTGATTGGCCCAGGTACTAAAGCGCTGCAGCCCATCCGGGTTAAAGCTGGGGTCGAAGAGGATGACTGTATTGTCTAACAGTTCGTCTATTTCCTTGCCCTGTGCTGCTGCCAGGTAATAAGCGCTCAGCAGGGAGGCGTTGGAGCCACTGGGTTCGTTGCCATGTATGGAGTGGCCAATGTACACCACAATGGGCATGTCCTCAATATTTACCGATGCTGATTTTGCCGGGTCACTCAGCAACAGATGCTGCTGGCGGATGGCTTCCAGGCGCTGGTGGTTTTTGGGCGAAGTGATAATGAGCAGCAACTGCGGCCTGCTTTCATAAGTAAGGCCCATTGTTTCCAGCCTGATGCGGTCGGGTGCTGCTGCAGCCACAGCTTTCATATAATTGGTCAACCTGTCGTGGGTAATATGCCATTCGCCCACTTCGTGGTAAATAACGTCTTTGGGTTTGGGGATGGCGGGGTTATACGTTACATCCTGCGGCAGGTAATAACTCAGGTCCTGCGCCATGGCGGCATTCACCAATATCAATAATAAGCAATTGACAATAAACTTTCTCATCAGCAAATAGTATTTGCAGGAAAGATAAGAAATGCGGGGCAAAAAATGGATTCGGATTAATCAGGTGCACTTTAATTATTGCTGGCAGGTGAGGACACCAGCCAGGGCGGGCAGATGATAAGTTATGCTTCCCTCTTCCAATCCCACACCACAATGCTCCACTCCGTTCCTTGCGGGTCGAAGTAACTGTGTACTTTTTTAAAACCAATGCGAAGGTGTGCATTGATGGAGCGCTGGTTACTGGTGGCAATTTCGGTAATGGCAAAATCGTACTTTGCTGAAAAATGTTCCCGGTAGGTTGTATAACATTTATCCAGAATGCCCTGACCACGGTAGGCTTTTCCTATGCAAACCTGGCCTACCACAATATAGTTATATGCCGAAACTGGCTTTCCATTAAAGACTATTTCATTAAACACCTCAAACATCGGCACCAGTAGCGGTATATCAGCTTTGGAATGTTCCGTCATGGCCAGCAGGTACCCGGCAACTTTCTCTCCATCTTTAGCAATGATGTTTTTTTCGTAGCGGTGCATTTGCTGCAGGTCGGCCATGCTGTGCTGCACGGTTACAAAGCCCTGCTGCTGTATTTCATCGGTTGATAAAGTAGCGGGCAGGTTGGCCTGCTGCAGCTTCATAATTCCTTCAAGGTCTTCTGCTGATGCTGAAGTTGTAATTTCTATCATTGGGGGTTCGTTTGATATATAATAAAACCAGTTTGAGAAAAGTCCTCTCTTTTTTTTACTGCAAACATACCCAGATTATGGTATTGCAGGTGTATGCATCATATTGTTACTTTGCGTCACCATTTACCAGCACTTATTATTACAACTTAAACAAATTGATTGTATGAAAAGAATTTCAGGATTACTCCTTTTTTTGCCGGTGGCCATACTATTGCTGGTAACCTCATGCAACCGCAACAGGGAGCTTGCAGTTACGCCAAAAGAAAATGTACGCAGCGGCCTGCGGCTAAATGCCGCTGAATCAAACGGGCTGGTAACAACAGTTGCTGCCATTATTTCAACCGAAACCGGTGTTACCTATAATTTTAATGAGAAGGAAGCGCCTTTTGCGGTAGCATACACGCACCCGGATTATGACAGGATGCTGCTGGTAGCCCGTGAAGCCCAGGCAAAGGGATTGCCGGTAAAAATGTTTTTTGAGGGCAGTAATTTACTTACCAGCCTGCTGTGGCCAAGCGATGCGGAAACAAAGTTGTACTTAGAATGGTACAGGGGAAACCTGGTATTGCCTGAACCATCCAGGATTATTAATATAAACAGGCTGGACCCATCGTTTAATAAGGCCTACTGGCAAAACTGGAAGCCGTTTGTGCTGTGTACTAAAATTATGCCCGGTTATTCAACTGCCGAAGCAATTTTTAGTTACTGTGCAGCGCAGGGCTGTTATCTCGGGCCAACACAGGTGCAGCCCTGTATTCCTTTTGAGTATGTAAAAAATGGCTGTTTTGCCCGTGCCCATAAAATGCGGCAGATTATTACTACTAAATATGGTTACTGCTGCGAAAAGGTTTTCAGCTATGGCGACCTGAATGTAAAAGCCGACAAATGGGGCGGCTGCTGTGTAAGCTGGTGGTATCATGTGGCGCCGCTGGTAAGGGTAAAAGTAAATAATGTTGTTTACTGCTATGTAATTGACCCTGGTATGTTTGATAAGCCTGTACTCCTGTCTGAATGGCTCGCTGCGCAGGCAAACAAAACCTGTTATTCTGGTGCAGGGGTAACAAGTTACTCTATACAACCAGGTTCGGCTTATACCCCTGCTGGTGGTAATACTTACAGCACCGACCCCGGCTATGTAAAAACCGACCAGGACCTGCAGATTTATAATGCTGCGGGTAATACTTGCGATTAGGATAAAAGATGTCTTTTATAAAAGCGAACGGGAATTCCTGTTCGGCTTTTTTTATGTCCATTATCGTATTTAAACCCAAGAGCCCTGGCCATATCGCTGTAAAATCCCTCAAAACCCTGTATCAAAACATGAGTTGAGGCTTGTGTCAGTAAATTGAAAAGTATTTTTGCTGATATATTACAGAAAATGAAAAAATTTGTACTCATCAGTTTTGTGCTTATTATTGGAATGGTTTCAAGCGGACAGGATATTGCAAGAACATTTTACCCTGAGCAATTAAAAACTGATGTAACTACGCTGAAAGAGGCTTTAACTGCTTTGCACCCCGGGCTTTACAAGTACAATTCCAAACAACAAATTGACCTTATTTTTGCTGACCTCTATAAGAAAATCAAAAAACCATTACAGGAAAAAGCGTTTTATTTATTGCTGGCAAAGTTCACTGAAAAAATCGGCTGTGGCCATACCTACCTCAATCCTTTGAATTTAGAAGAGAACATTCCTGCGCTGTACATGCCCAAAAAAGTAATTCCCCTCTGCTTTGTTATCATTAACAAAAAAATCATCATCACTCATAACCTGACTGCTGATACCAGCCTGAAAAAAGGAGATGAGATTACCGCTATAAACGGAATTGCAGCTTCCCGTATTATTGACAGCCTGTTGCTGGTGAGCCGGGCGGATGGAAAAAATGATATAGGGAAAAAGATTGCCAATATGCAGATTGTGCCTGAAGAGGTAAATAAAAACACATTGACAGATATTTTTCTGCCGCTGTTTTTTAATACCATTAAGGATGATTTTATCATTGAAACAAAATCGCCTGGCAATAATTATAACCGGGTAAAACTGGGTGGGGTAACTGTTGCAAAACGGACCTCTCTTTATAAAAGTATATTTGGCAAAGTTCCCAAGGGAGAAAATGCCTTAAAAACAAGTTTACTCAACGACAGCACCTGTTACCTGAAAGTGGGTACATTCAGTTTTTTTGGCAGCGATAATCCATTTGTAAAACTGGTTGACAGCCTGTTTCTTTACCTGTCTGAAAATAAAAGCATTAAAAATTTAATTATAGATATCCGCTCCTGCGAAGGCGGCAGCAGTGAGGCCAGGAATGCTTTGCTTGCTTATGTGCTGCCAAAAAACTTTGAAGCAAAAGACTATCAGGAAAGACCATTTTACTCTTTCTTAGAAATCCCCAAAAAATTGATCCCTTTTCTGAATACATGGGACGACAGTTTTTTTGACCCGAAGCCCGGGGATATATTTAAAAAGAATGAGTTTGGATTTTATGAAGAACAGTCATCACTTTCTGAGGGCAATAAGAACTTTAACGATTTTGCAGTAAAGCCAAACAGGTTTAAAGGAAATATATTCTTGATGACCAGCCCCGTAAACAGTTCGGCAGCATTTGAATTTGCCTGGGTTTTCAAGCAATACAAGGCAGGCACAATTGTTGGCGAAAAAACCGGCGGCACAAAGCAAGGGCTTAATGGTGGCAGGTTCTTTTTTTTAAGGCTGCCATATTCCCGCATTGAGGTTGATTTACCTTTTATTTACCAGGCACATATTGGTCAGCCCGACGAAGGTATTTCGCCAGATTATTCCGTTACCCCATCGCAAGAAGGAATTTATAAGGGGGAAGATACCCAGCTCAATTTTTTACTGAGCCTGATTAATAAGTGAAAAAGGAATATGGAAAAATAACATTGCTTACCCGGCACCTTACAACCCCTTTACCTGCTTCTCATAATCGTACTGCAAATCTTCATGCAGGGTTTTAATGATGGTGCGTATCTTTTTCAACTGCCCTTCGTAAATATTATCCAGCATCTTGCTTTTGTACGTTGCAAATTTGTATTGTGTAAAAAGTGTACAGAAATGGATGCGCAGTTCCACCTCTGTTTGCGCTACATCACTAAAGCCGGTATAGCGGTTCATCATCCTAACCACTTTGCGGAGGCTTTTTTTGATAAAGTAGGCGCTGCTGGTATTGATGGCGGTAAACTGTGTTTCAATTTCGCTTTTTATGGAGCGCAGGTAGCCTTCTTCATCCCCGGCTTCAAACAGCAGGTAGGTAAGCAGTTCCTTATTTTCTTTTTTAAATTTTGCCAGGCGCAGGCAAAGGCTCATCAGCTGCGCCGGTTTTACCGTGGCCAGTTCCTGTTTTATTTCCTGTATGGTGGCTGCTCTCATATGCCGTTGGTATGGTTCTTATTTTTAAACTTTATTATGCTGTGAAAAAGTAATCCCTTCATATTTGGATCTCTTTTAACCTTTTTAGTTGTTACTTTTTGTTTGCCCAAAAAGTAACCAAAAAGGGCCCCGAAAACGATTACATCCCGTTTTCGGAGGGTTCCCTGATTAAGCCTCTGTACTACTGTAAACTCAACATCAGTATTTCTACAACTTAGCGAAGACCAAAGCGGAGATTATGAGAACAGATATTTCAATATTAAAACACTTTACTTTTCTATCTCCCGTACAATACCCGGCACTTCCAGTATCAAATCCTGCCCATATACTGCGGCAGGTGTTTGATAACCCAGGGTAAAATTTCCTTCCAGTATTTTTTTGGCTATCAGCAAGGTGCTGTGCAGGGTAAGCGTATATCCTTCGGGGCCGCTCAATCCTGCCACAACTTTATCTCCATCGGCATTTATGGCACGGCCCCAAACAAAACCAATGGCTTTTTCCCGTTGCTCATCTGATGGGCCTGCTGGTTTGCTGTTTATTTTCTTTTTGATGAGGTTGCGCATAAAGCTGGTACGCAGCAACCAATTGAACAATGGCTGCAGTTTGAGCATCCTGTACACTTTGGGTGTTATGCCGGTATAGGTTTCTATATCGGGTATGCCGGTGGTAAAATGTGCGGTAGATATATCACCCCAGGGTATGCTCATTACAAACAATTTCTTCCTGCTGCCATTACCGGCAAAAAAATCAACATACATACCCTTCTGCCCAAGCGGTACTTTCACAATCTTTCCACTTTTTCTTGCAGCGCCGCCCTCGCCCAGCTTGCTTGCCATGGTAGTGGCTGTACCATGGGATAAACCTCCGCCCAAAGATGCAAATGCCAATTGTAAACTCACTGCATCGGGCAGCATTTTTTTCAACAGCATGGCGAGGCAGTCGGTGGGTACCACATCAAAGCCCACGCCGGGCATCACCATAATGCCTGCTTTTTTGGCGGCTTCGTCATACCGTTTCAGCATTTCAAACACGGCAATATCGCCATTGATGTCAATATAATGTACCCCGGTTAATAAACAGGCATCCACCATTTGCTTTGCTGTAAACTGAAATGGGCCGGCTGCATGTACCACCAGCTTTACCTGGCTCAATGCGGCGTTAAGGGCAGTGATATCATCAAGGTCAATTACTTTATAGCTAAGGTTTAATTTTTCCGCCAGTGGTTTCAGTGCCCCTTCACGCCTGCCTGCCAGTATAGGCTGCAGGTTGTATGAGGTTGCATAGCGGGCAATCAATTCACCGGTATAGCCATTGGCGCCGTATAATAAAAAAATGTTTTGCTCCATGGGGGGAAATTACGAAAGAATTATGGTTTATTTTAGTGGGCGGGTAGCAAGTAGATTAGTTGATAAGTATCTTGCGCATCCGCAGTATTTTCCGCCCATCGCCAACACAGTCAACCGTTATATGTCCACTGTCAACTGCTTTCCTGCTTCCGCTTCAAATACTCCCTTGGGTTATCCCTGGCAATGATGTCAAACTCTTCTTCTGATAAGCCGCCACGCATATCGGAAAGCATGTTTTTATCCGACTTATGGTTGCGTACCACGTAAAAGTCGGTGCCGAACAATACCCGCTTTTGCAATGTTTCATGCTGCAGGGTTTGCCTGAGCAGCGGCAGTATTTCGGCGTCGCTGTGCAGTATATAACTGATATCGGCATATACATTGGGATATTGCAGCATCAGGCTGCAGATGATGGAATACCAGTCGGCATATTTCCACAACTGCTCGGGCTTGCCGGGCGTTGGTTCTTTTTTTTCATTGGCCAGAAAGCGGATTCCCTCTCCGGGGTTTTTTACCAGCTGGCTGCCGTTGTTGTCCCTGTCCATTTCAAAGTAGCGCTTCCATTCATCATCGCCGCCAAAATGTGCAAAACAGATTTTGAGGTTGTTGAGGTTATACAAAAGCGGGGTTTTATCATCCGTATAACCAAACAACTCTTTTACCCTGCTGCCTGCTTTAGCCACCAACTGGCGCAGCAGTGTTTCATCCAGCAGGCAGAGATAATTAAGCGGATGCGTAAAAATTTCCTGGAACTCCACATTTTTCATCTGTGGCAGCAGCATGGGCATATAACCGGACCCTGTTGCTTCATCTTCCCCATCTACACCCTCTCCTGCATCACCTCTGCCCATAGCCTGTGTAAATACCGGGTGAAAATCCCATTCCTTCTTTTTGCTGCCACGGTAATAGATAACACCCCTGATGCAGTGGGTCATTATAGGTATATCGTTATCTGCTGCATATTTCCACATCGGTAGCAAAGCTTCGTCAAAAGGAAAATAGCCCAATGCCGGGTAAATCTTAAATCCGCTGAACTGCTTTGTTTCGATATAGTCTTTTATAAAACAATCTTTCAGCGTTACTTTACCAGGAGTAATTTCATACTCAAAAAATATTTGGTCTCCTGCAGTTGTTCTGCGTGGGTCAGCAAATACAAAGGGAAAAATCTGATCAGGATGTCTCTCCTTCATCTTTGCCAGTTCGGCCATTTGCTCGTGGTAGGGTTTCATTGGTTTACCCGATCCCATAAATTCCATGTCCATCGGTAAAACTATGATAGCTGTCTTTAAAGGATACTGGGCAGTAAGTTTGGCAAAAATATCCCGCTGCCTTGTGTACCTGGCAAAGCGGATGATGGTGATATAGCGCTTTATCATCTCCGCAGTATTCTTTCCCGGCAATATTTTAAAAAACTTAGTGGTACGCCTCAATACAAATAATATAAGGTTCTTTCCCGTGGGAAAAAACAGCAGTAATACAATCAGCAAAATCAGCTTCACCCAAAAACTGTCTGTAACAATCAGCAGGCGATGTTCGGTAAGCCAGGCTTCAATATTATCAGCCCACCCGGTGGGTATATTATTTTCCTCCAGCATCGTTTTCAGCTTCCAGTTATACAGACCAAAAAAGATACCGGTAAAAATAAATGCACCGGCCACCATCTTTATCAGCCGCAGTATGCCATAGCGTGTCATGCTCATCCGGAGCTGGTACAGGGCCCGTGTTATTTTTTTATACTTCGAAGTAAACTGCCAGTTGTAGGGGCTTTTTTTGCTGGAATACCACCAGCGGAATAGTTTTACCACGAATGATGTGTTTACCAAAAAATACAGTGGCCAGGGCAATATTGTTTTTGCCAGCCAGGGCGGTACACAGTCGCCTGTAAAAATATGTGAGTGTGCATTGATGATTGTTTTTTGTTCGGCCATGATAAGGTTTTGTTTAGACTGTTTTGGTATGGTTGATTCACGACCATAAATCTACTGAATATTTTTTAGTACCTGAAATTAATATGCAGCCGGAATAGTAATAAGCGTAACGCTGCTGCGCAGCTTAAAGGATGCCACAGAAAACACAGAAAATTCAAAAAACAGAGCTTCAGTGTTTCTGTGGCAATATATAATTATTCTGAATCTACTCAACAACCTGTTGTTTCCACCTCAATGCATCAGATAAACCCCTTGCAGTTGGGCGCCCCACAGCGGCAGGGCAGTTTACCATCGTGATGAGTTTCGCCGTAATTGCAGGATAACTCTTCTCCCTGCTTAATAGTACGCTTTGCATAAAACTCCACCCGGTTATGTGTTACCCGCATATATGTGTTGGGGTCGCAGGAATGATTGATGTACCGAAGGTTATTGCTGTTTACAGCAGCGTTGAGTGCCCTTTTATCATCAAACTCCACCATGGCCACCCGCTTTGTTGCAGCAGCAATTTTTCTTGCTTCACGGATGGGAATGATAACGCCACCGAGGTCGCCAATTTTTTTACGTGCCGGAATGAGTGATACCGCATAAGCACCTTTACCATCAATTTTACTTTTGCCCGTTGTAAGCGGGTAATAAATTTTGTATTCGGGTGTATGCAGTTTATTGCTCATCAATATCCGGTGCAGGAATGTGGCTGCACACGATAAAGATAGTTTAACAGTCTTAATCCATTTATAAATTTTAAGTGTTTAATTTGCAGCTATGCAAAAACTCATCTTCATCCTGCTTGCGGTTGCCATAGCCGGTTGCAGCGGACCAGCATACAAAAACCCGCATGTGTTGATTGCAACTAATTTTGGCGATGTGGAGCTGGAGCTTTTTCCTGACAAAGCACCAAAGACGGTGGCGGCTTTTTTATCATACATTGATTCGGGCTATTACGACAATGGCTCCTTTTACCGTGTGCTGATGACGGAGGGTTTCAGCAATGATACCAACACCGGGCTGATACAGGGCGGCACCTGGATCACTACCGATAAAAAACATACCGCTGTTCCGGGTATTGTGCATGAGTCAACCAAACAAACAGGACTTTCTCATACTGACGGAACTGTTTCGCTGGCAAGACTGGCTGTTGGTACTGCCAGTACCGAGTTTTTTATCTGCATCGGCGACCAAACCCAGTTTGATTACGGCAAGGGTGGCGATGGTGAGGGCTTTGCGGCTTTTGGAAAAGTGTTTGAAGGAATGGACGTGGTAAGAAAAATTCAGCGGGAACACAGCAATGGTGAAAGCTTTGCCAAAAAAATCATTATCAGTAAAATAAAAAGGTTGTAGTGTAAATATGGTGAAATATTGACTGTAAGCACATCTGTACATTTTAATTTGCATATCAATAAAATCCTTCTGAAACCGGCTTTTCAGCTTTTTCATTCTTTTTCGTCTTTGCGGTAAAAGGTTTTTTATCGTACGAAACAGTAAACAACTCCATTTCCTGCTGCTTGCCCTTTAACTGAAACTTACCCAGTTTTTCAGTGAGCAGAAAACCCGGCAGGGTTACCGATTGCTGAATCCACCCGGAAATGATAAAGTTGGTATTCATCTCATGACATTTGCTGAGCATGCGTGCTGTTGTATTGAGCACATCGCCATGATAGGCTATTTCCGATTTGTATTTGCCCACTTCCGATACCACAACACTGCCTCCATGCAAAGAGGCCTTAAAAGCTGGCACACGGCCATATTGCTCCATATAAATTTTTTCATACTGCTTTACCTGCCTTTGTATGGCAAAAAAGCAGCGGAGGCAGAGCCCGTCTTTCAGCCCTTTTTTCATTGGCCAGGTGATCACCACTTCATCTCCCACATACTGGTACACCTGGCCCTTGTATCTTGCAATTGGGTCGCTTATGTCGTAATAAAAATCCTGCAGAAAATGGCTGAACTCCAGTTCGCCCATCTCCTCCGCAGTTTCCGTAGAGCTGTTCAGGTCAATAAACAAAAAAAGGCGGTCTTCCTGCATCACCTGGTGATACTTGCCAAAAACCAGGTTGTACAAGGCATCTTTACCCAGCTTGCGGTGCAGCTCGTCCATAAAATTGGCTACCAGCGATATGCCGATTGAAATACCCAGAAACTCAAATACCCTGCTGGTGGTAAAAAACTGGTGCGGACTTAATGGAAAAATGGTACCGCCAGTTTCAAGGTCAAATGCATGCACAATGCTCATGATGATAATAAACAATACTACAAACCACACGGTCATGCGCAATGTGCGCAGCAGCAGGTACACAAAAAAATTATAGCGGCGGTGCTTCTTTCTGAATTCTGCAGCCTGTGTTTCGGCAAAGGCAATGGCATACCCCACAGGAATACTCACAATAAACGATGTAAGCAGTGAGCGCAGGTGAAGCCCATACCTTGCAAGCGCATAAATGGCAAATACCAGCACCGACAGGTAAATGATGTAAATATTGTTCAGCGAAATCAGCCGCCAGGGCCGCAATGGGTCAAACTCCTTCCAGTCGGCACGCATGGCATGTACAATGCTCAGCCGTTCCCACAAACCTTGTCTTTGCTTTGGCTTCCTGTTCATACTGTTTTTTTTTACCAACAATGCTGTCAGTAATGGGTTTGTATTGATTGTTGCCGGCTTTTTACAGGAAGTGTTGGTGTTACAATATACACAATTTTTGGCATTATAAAAAAGCTTTGCAAAAACAGCGCCCTGGTTTCAGTAATACAATAACAGCGCTGCTTCGCAGCTTTCATATTGTTATGAAACAGACAAAGCCTTGCTTATGCCTGCAGGTATTGTGCAATGGCCAATTGCGAACGGATGGCTTCTTCACCGGCAGGTAGTAATACATTTTCAAGATTACTGTTTAATGCCACCGCTTTTACATTGTCGTTCAGCTGCAGTTGTATCAGGTGTTTTATTTCGCTGCGGATGCCGGCATCAAGTAACGGAAAACACACTTCAATCCGCCGGTAAATATTCCGGTTCATCCAATCGGCCGAGCCCATAAACATCTCCTCTGCACCACCATTTTCAAAAATAAATATCCTTCCATGCTCCAGGTACCTGTCAATGATCCTGCGGATGGTGATGTTTTCGCTGAGCCCTTTTACACCGGGCATCAGGCAACAGATGCCACGTATGATCAGTTGTATTTGTACACCGGCCTGCGATGCTTCGTACAGTTTCTGTATCAGTTTTTCTTCTTCCAGGTTATTGAGCTTGATGATGATACCAGCCGGGCGGCCAGCCAGGGCATGTTGTATTTCACGGTCAATAAGAGCGATAAATTTTTCCTGTAAACCAAACTGTGCCACCAGCAGGTTGCTGAACTGTACCTGCGGAAATTTTTTTGGCGATTGCCTGTTGCGCAAAAAGAGCAGCAGCAGTTCCAGTTCCTGCAGCAGTGCAGGGTTGGCTGTAATCAGTATATGATCTGTATAAAATCTTGCTGTACTCTCATTAAAATTGCCGGTGGCCAGCAGGCCATAGCTGCGGCTGCGGCCATTTTCCCTTCTTTTTACAAGGGCTATTTTGGCGTGTACTTTCAGCTTGGGTATGCTATAAATGATTCTTACTCCTGCAGCCTTCATCTGTTTGGCCCAGCGCAGGTTATTGGCTTCGTCAAACCTGGCTTTCAGTTCTACAAATACGATTACTTCCTTTCCGTTACGGGCAGCGCTTATCAATGCGTTGGCAATACGGGAATCGTTGGCCACCCGGTACAATGTTACTGCAACAAACTCCACAGCAGTATCAATAGCAGCCTCGTTGAAAAAGCGCAATACGGTATCGTAAGGCTGGTAGGGTGGATGAATAACAATATCATGCTGCCGGATATTTTCAAAAAGGGGCTGACCGGGGTGGATGCGCTTTGGCTCTGATCGTGGCCATGCTTCGTAATTTATTTCGGGCCTGCCGGTGCCGGGCAGATTGGCAAGATCTTTTAAATGATGATAGCGGCCACCCTTTACCACACAGTGCGGCGCAAGCTGCCAGTAAGCTGTAAGAAAACTAAGTATTTCCTGCGGCATTGCCGGGTCATATAAAAACCTTGTGGCAAGTCCATCGTCACGGGTGGCAAGCTGCATTTCAATTTTTTCAGCAAGGTCGCCCTCAAACTCATCCTTCAGGTTAAGGTCGGCGTCCCTGGTTATTTTTATGCTGTAAGCACCTTCCACTTTGTGATTCGCAAAAACCAGGTGCAGATTTTGCCGGATGATATCATCCAGGAAAACAATATGCTGTATGCCATCACTGCTGCTGCTCCAGAACCTCGGCAGCATAGATGCAGGTATGTTCACCACTGCCTGCTGCTGACCACCATCGGTACTGCTTAAGGATACCAGCAGGTACAGTTCGTTGCTCTGCGGAAAAAAGGTTTTATTGCCTGGTACTTTTTTAAGCCATACGGGTTGTATAAAACTCAGTACCTGCGAATAAAAATAGCCGGTGATGGCGGCTGATAATGCTGCTGGTACAATTTCGTTGTAGTAAAGATGTATTCCCTGCTTCTTAAATGCCGGCAGCAACTGGTTGCGGAGTATATCTCCAAATTTTTCCAGCTGTTTATTGATGTTTTCCTGCACTGCAGGCAATACATTTTCTGTTGCTGTTACATCCTCCGCTTCCGACAGCTGGTGCAGTGCCATCAATGCCGGCATGCGCACCCGGTAAAACTCATCCGAATTGGAGGAATAAATGGTTAGAAAGCGCAGCCGCTCCATCAATGGAACAGATTCATTGGCTGCTTCTATCAGCAGGCGCTCATTAAATGTGAGCCAGCTCAAATCACGGTTGTAAAAAATGGGTTCCAATTGTATCAGT
>JANMDL010000102.1:0-5016 GCA_031376295.1 Chitinophagales bacterium | reverse complement strand
GAAAGGCTGCAGGTGAAGATGGATATTGACGAGGATACACTGGATCAGCCCATACCACCCATGATGCTGCAGACGCTGGTAGAGAATGCCATCAAACACGGCATCAGCAAGTATGTAAATGGCGGTACTGTTACCATTACTTCTGATTTTAAAGAGAATCATCACGAATTGATTGTGAGGAACTCGGGTCAATTAAACGGTACGATAAGCAGTGATGGATTTGGTATAAAAAGCACACAGGACAGGCTGAATCTGTTATACCAGGGCAAGGCCAGTTTTGCTATAAGAAACTTTGGCAGCAATATGGTTGAATCTAAAATAATTATGCCGGTGGCCATTGAAATTGCTGATGTTTAATAAATATTCTTAATAATAATCGTTATAAACAATACAGTATGCAAAAAGCATTAATCATTGACGACGAACGCCTTGCCAGGAATGAGCTGAAAAAACTACTGCAGGAATTTCCGGAAGTGGAAGTGATTGGCGAAGCCTCCAATGCCGACGAGGGTATTGAAAAGATAGAGAGCCTTGCCCCCGACCTTATTTTTCTGGATATACAAATGCCGGGTAAAACTGGCTTTGATATGCTGGTAGAGCTTGAAAAAGCACCGCATGTAATTTTTACCACTGCTTACGATGAGTATGCTTTAAAGGCATTTGAAGTAAACGCATTAGACTACCTGATGAAACCGGTGGAGCCCCGCCGCCTTGCCGATGCACTGCAGAAACTGCACCTGGCCGAGGAAAAAGAAATGGCTGCTGCTATGGCTGGTATAAACCGTGGTATGCTGAGCGAAAATGACCAGGTATTTGTAAAGGATGGTGAACGCTGCTGGTTTGTAAAGCTGGCAGAAGTAAGGCTGTTTGAAAGTGTGGGCAATTATGCCAAAGTGTTTTTTGCCAACAACAAACCCCTTATCCTGAAATCGCTGAATGCGCTGGAAGAGCGCCTTGATGAAAAAGTTTTTTTCAGGGCCAACCGCAAGCATATTGTAAACCTGCGCATGATTGATAAGGTGGAGCCCTATTTTAATGGCGGGCTGCTGCTCGACCTGCATGGTGGCGAAAAAATTGAAGTAAGCCGCAGGCAGGCCGTTAAGTTCAAGGAAATGATGAGCCTTTAAAACCATTCATAAAAAGTAAATTTAATGATGCTGAAAAATTTGATCTTACTAGCGGTGTTGCTTGCTGGCAACGCTTTTTGTATTGCACAGGATATTGATAAAGTAATTAATGCCGCAGAAGTGGAACGCATAGAAAGGATACTGAGTGCGGATGATATGCAGGGCCGCAAAACATTTACACCCGGCATTGACAAAGCGGCTGATTTTATTGCTGCGGAATTTGCAAAAAGCAAACTGAAGTTTTTGGGCGGAAGTAAAACTTACTTTCAGGAGTTTGCGATGATTAAGACAAAGCAGATTTCGCTTACCGGCATGCTGGATACGGATACACTGAATGAAACTAATTGCATTGCAGCCACCACAAAGGAAGCGGTTGACATTATTGCACTTACCGGATATGAAACGGTACTTATAGGCAAGGACGATGATTTTTTTAAAAAAGTGAGGCCCTTGCTGGAGGAAGAAAAAAACCTGCTGGTACTGGTAGATAAAGTACACAGCGACAAATTTAAAAGACTGAAAAACTTTATGGGCAGGGCCAGGTTTGAGTCGCCGTTTGCACAGGTGATGGTACTCACATCCATTACCAGCCCGGCCAGCATTGACCTGCACGTTAAAAACGACGTCACTGCCCAAAAGCTGAAGAACGTGGTGGCCATGCTGCCCGGCAAAAGTAAAAAGGAGGAGTTTGTTGTTTTTAGCGGTCACTACGATCACCTGGGCATTGGCAAACCCAATAAAGACCAGGACAGTATTTACAATGGCGCCAACGATGATGCAGCAGGTACTGCGGCTGTAATTATGCTGGCAAAATATTTCAGCCAGGTGAAAGAGAAAAATGAGCGTACCTTAATTTTTGTGGCTTTTGCCGCAGAAGAAATTGGCGGCTTTGGCAGCCAGTACTTCAGCAGGCAATTGAATCCTGATAAAGTAATGGCCATGTTCAATATTGAAATGATTGGCACGGAAAGCAAATGGGGTACCAACAGTGCTTATATTACCGGCTTTGAAAAGTCGAGCATGGGTACCATACTCCAGGCCAACCTGCAGGGTTCCAAGTTCAAATTTGAACCCGACCCTTACCCCAAGCAAAACCTTTTTTACCGCTCGGATAATGCTACACTGGCTGAACTGGGCGTGCCGGCGCATACTATCAGCACCAGCAAAATGGATACAGAAAAGTATTATCACACACTGGATGATGAAATAGAAACGCTTGACATGAACAATATGGCTGAAATCATCAAAGCCATTGCTATCAGCAGCAAAACAATTGTGAGCGGCAAGGATACCCCAACAAGGGTGGCAAAAGAAAAATAAAGCATTGATTTTTTATGAAAAGACAGCGATGACATATTGCTGTCTTTTTTGTGATTTTTTCTGTACAGCCTTCATGGGTATATCATTTGTACAACAGAACTTATCAAATCAAACTCTTTTTAGCCGGATTGATATTATCTTGCCGCAATAAGCATTATTATGAAAAAGTATTTACTGTTACTCCTGCTCAGCATCCCCATTTTGGCAATGGCACAAAAACCTTACTATATGCTGGTGGGTACTTATACTTCCGGCAAAAGTGAAGGAATATATGTGTACAGCTTCAGCAGCAGCGGTGAGGTTAATTTAGTGAGCAGTGTAAAAACATCCAACCCATCCTATTTGGTTGTTTCGCCAGATCAAAAATTTGTATATGCTGTAAATGAAAATGCCGATACCATTCCCAATGCCAATGGCGGTGGTGTTACTGCTTTTGCTTTTGATGCCAGCAATGGTACACTTACGCAGCTTAACCAGCAGACATCCGCAGGCAATCATCCATGTTATATTGCCATCAATAAAACCGGCAAGTGGCTGGCCGTGGGCAATTATTCCAGCGGCACGGTAAGCATTTTACCCGTTGAAAAAGATGGCAGTGCAGGTGTACCGGCACAGGTAATAAAACACAATGGCAGCGGCCCCAATGCAGCCAGGCAAAAATCAGCACATGTGCATGCCAGTGTATTTTCTGCTGATAATAAATTTTTGTACGTACCCGACCTGGGTATTGACAAAGTAGTGAAGTATAGTTTTGATGCAGCAACCGGACAGCTCTCCCCCGCTGCACAGCCCTTTTTACCTGTATTACCCGGCAGTGGTCCACGGCATATTGATTTTACAAAAAAAAACAGTTATGCCTACCTGATGGAAGAACTGACAGGCACTGTAACTGTTTTTAAAAACAGTAATGGCAACATGGCGGCTATCCAAACGATTTCATCGCACCCGGATGGTTATACCGGAAAGCTGGGCAGCGCCGATATACATGTATCACCCGATGGTAAATTTTTATACTGCAGCAACCGCGGCGAATCCAATACCATCGCAATTTTTGCCATTACCAAAGCAACGGGTAAAATAACACTGCTGGGCCATCAAAGCACAATGGGCCTGGTACCCCGCAATTTCAACTTTGATCCTACAGGCAATTTTTTATTGGTTGCCAACCAGCAGAGTGATAATATCGTCATCTTCAGCCGGGATAAAAATACGGGCATGCTCACCAATACCGGCAAGCAGATTGATGTGCCGAATCCTGTTTGTATAAAGTGGGTAGCGGGGAAATGATGTATAACTACTAAAGGGAAAGAGTTTTGACATTGAGATTGAAATGACCGGCAATGATGCATTCAGGCAGATACTTACTGATGCAGACGGAACGAAAGGTATAGAATATTACGAGCGGCTAAAAAAGTAGTTCTTTTCACTAAAACATAATTATCAATATAAGCCTGCCGGTAAAACCGGCGGGTTTTTTTGTTGTGAAATCTCTGGCAACAGACTGAACTACTTACAATACACTGCCATTTCTTTATCAGGCTTTGCACCAGTTTTTAAGTAAGCCTGGTAATCAGCGCAGGCACCTGCCTTATCGCCCTGGTTTGATTTTATCACCATCCTGTTGTACAAAGTTTGTCCATCCGCCGGTTCTTTTGCCAGTACATAATTAAAATCAGCCAATGCCCCTTTATAATCTTCTAAGCTGGCCCTTGCCTGCCCACGGCAGCGGCGGGCTATTAAGTTTGTTGAATCCAGTACCAGGGCTCTTTCCAGGTCGGGCAAAGCACTTTTAAAATCACCCAGCATCAGTTTGCTCAGCCCCCGGTTTGTAAAGCCGTTGCCGCTTTTGCCATCAAGTTTTATGGCAGCATCAAAATCGGTAATTGAATTTTTATAGTCCAGTAAATGGCCCCTGCAATAGCCCCGGTACAGGTAAGCATCCTTGCTTTGCGGGTTGATAGTAAGGCAGTCAGTAAAATCGCTCAGCGCTGCTTCAAAACTGTTGAGGTTAAACAAGGTAAGGCCCCGGTTGTAATACAACTCTTCACTGTATGGGTTCAGCAGGATGCATTTGTCAAAGTCTTTTTTTGCGCCGGTATAATCCAGCAGTTGCACTTTGGTGAATGCCCGGTGCAGGTAAGCCTGGTAACTGGCCGAATCAATGGCAATGGCTCTGTCAAAATCTTTGATGGCGGTTGCAAAATTTCCGAGGTTTGCCTCTGCACGTCCTTTGGAGGCGTACAACTCAGGCAGCAGGGGCGACAGTGCAATGGCTTTGCTGAGCAAAGCTGCTTCTTCCTTATATGCTTTTTGGTTCCTTTTTGTGATGGAAGAACGGTAATACTCATCGGTTGCCAGCCAGGTACTGCAACCGGGCAAACTCAAATCAGGGATTTTAGCTATGCCCTGCTCTACTGCTTTTTTCATATCGGCACATGCACCTGCCGCATCACCCATTTTAAATTTTATTCTTGCCCTGCTTAAAAATATATCTGTAACAGCCGGGTTAAGTTGCTGTACTTTATTAATATCCTTCAGTGCTTCTGTATATTTTTTTAATTCAAACAAC
>JANMDL010000091.1:0-11962 GCA_031376295.1 Chitinophagales bacterium | reverse complement strand
TTTGTTTGATTTGCTTCCTCCAATAGAAAGTGTAAATTTAAAAGTTTTGTTAGCCGAAAAGCTCAATTCAGATTCCCTGAACATGCCAATGAATTTTACAGCCATTTCCACCCCGGCTGAGTCGCTGGCGGTAGGTGCAATGGAATCTCCATTTTGCTTTTTTGTTTGGGTATACATAAAATTGCGTAATACATCTTCAGAATCTAAAGGTATTACCAGTCCATCAGTAACCATGCTGCTTACCTGCCATTGCCCGGTAATGTCTTTTGCTGTTAATTTTTGTGCCGGCAGTAGTTTGCTGCATACCGTTACCAGCAGCAGAAAGATAATTTTTTGATACATATTTTTTATAATTACCCGGTAAAGGTACAGCCAAACACCAAGTAAAACTGTCTCAGCCTGAAAATCGGGACCGGATATTTTTTTGCCGGAAAATTACCGGGTTTCTGGTTTTGTAAAATAATTGTGAAAATACAGCAGTTGATACTGTACAGCATTTTGCCAGTATGGCCAGTTGTGCTGCCCCGGTCTTTCAATATAATCATGTGCTATATGCAGTTGCAGCATTTTCTGGTGAAGCCGTTTATTGGGCTCATAATAAAAATCTTCTGTGCCGCAGTCGAAAATAATGGCCAGGGAGTCGGCGGGCCGCTGCTCAATCATATTGATTACGGCTAATTTTTTCCAGTTATCAGCATAAGCAATAGTATCACCAATGCGTTTGCTGATATCGTATTTGAGGCGGCTGGCATTAATGTCCACACCACCACTCATGCTCCCGCAGGCGCCGTATACATCCGCATGCCGCCATCCCAGAAACATGCCTCCGTGTCCGCCCATGCTCAGGCCCGTAATGGCCCGGTGCCGCCTGTTGGGAATGGTGCGGTAATTGGCATCAATAAACTGTATCACTTCACTGCTTACATGGGTTTCGTAACGCATGGCACTATCCAGCGGACTGTCAAAGTACCAGCTGCTGTAGCCGCCATCGGGGCATACAATCAGCAGTTGAAAATCATCAGCATACCGCAGCAGGCCGGGCACAAGGCGCACCCAGTCGCTGTATTTGCCGCTGTAGCCATGCAGCAGGTACACAACAGCATAACTGTTCTTTTTCTTTTTATAGCTGGCGGGTTTTATCACCACGCATTTAATATTTTTCTGCATACTGCTGCTGAAGATGGTGGCAGTATCCACCGTACCTGCAAAAAGGGAGGTATTACCGGCTAAAAGCAGTGCAATCAGTAAATTTTTCATTACAATATTTATGCTAATAATATACGTATCTGCGCAGATATATGCTGACAATAAAAAAGCTGCCCGGAAACCCGGGCAGCTGATGGTTTTAAATGACTATATATTATCAGTTAACGGTCAGTTTTTTTACAACCGACTCATTATTTATGGTATTGGTTACCTTAACAAGATAAATGCCTTTTTGCAGTCCGTTCAGTTCCACAGTATTGCTGTTTTTAAGTGTAACAGTCTTTATCGTTCTTCCGGCATTGTCCATCAGCACTACCTGCGTCCCTTCTGTAACATCGCTTATCATCACTTTTGCCGAACCATTACTTGGGTTGGGGAAGAGGGAAAAGTCACTTACAGCCGACAATCCTTTAACACTTCTTACTTCACTGTACCGGAAGCTGTTGTCCCTGTCAATCAGTTTAAGTCTGTACAGGCTGTTTGATTTGGCTGTATTGTTGTCAATGTAATTGTAGCTGCTGCCAGATGGATTGTTGGTGGCAGCAACGGATGCTACTTTGGTATAAGTATTGCCCGAAAGTATCTCCAAATCAAAGCTTTTAGCATTTATCTCCGTTTGGGTTTGCCAGTTAAGCACAGCCGTATTGCCTTTGCGTGTGGCAGAGAAGCTGCTCAATACAACAGGCAGATCTGTACAGGCAGTGGTGAAAATATTTTGTGTGTAAAAGCAGTTGCTGCCGTTCGACATACGTACCACTACAAAAGAGGTCTGATCTACAGGTAACTCAATTCCCGTGATGATAAAGCTGGTGGCATTGGCCGGAAAATTAACCGGGTGTGCTGTGCCAAAAAGCGGGTCAAGCCCCAGGTCGTAAGAACCGTTGGTATTTAGATCCCGGTAAACATAGTAGGTAACACTGGTTACATTCCTGATGTTTCTCAGGGTATCGTTGGTAACAGGATTCGAACCACCAATTACCTGCGGGCAAACAAAATCACTGAAAGAACTCGTCCAGAAAGGCTCGGTGGTTGGTATGATACCGCCATTATTGGGGGCACCCGGCGTGTGAAATGGCGGGCTGGATGATTTATCCCATGAGGCACAGTTGCCGTCATACTTTCTTACAAAGCCGTTATCAGTACCAGCGGCCTGGTTTACGGCATCAATATCTGTTGCAGTAATGTTAGCAAAAGTGATGGTATTGGCCTGAGGTGAACCCACACAATCTATGGTAAGATTGAGCGGGGCCCATGCGTGTATCCTTGCCAGGATATTATTGATATTGCCACCACCGCCACCAACAAACGCATCTACTACAGATGTGCCGTTATACAGTAATACAGTTACCTGGGATAGTGTTTCATCAAACAGGTTAAACAGGTTGGTAATGGTAGCCGAAGTGTACGTATTACCGGCAGCCAGGGTATATTTTTTTGTAACACCACTGTTCCAGTTAAGGTTGGCAGTAAACTGGCAGGGGTTGCCGCTGCCTGTTTGGGTACCATATACAGTGGTGGCCGATGCGGTAAAAAATCCTGCGGCATTTGTAGTGGCGTTAGAAGGGAAATCCACTACATAAAATCCTTCGTTGCCAATACCGCCACCGGTTTCCCAGCGGGTAATCAGGTAATAGCACCCAATATTTGAAACGGCATTGCCATTGCCCTGGTTGCCATTGTAAATTTCAAAAAATTCCTGTCTTGCTGTACCGTTACATAGTGAACTTCCGGGTGTTATATACATTTCATTTAAAACAGGTTGAGCCTGTGTACATAACAATAAAAAACTGAGTGCAGTAAAAAGTAAATACTTTTTCATACTTATTTGGTTTAATGGTTAAAAAAATGATATCCTAAGCATGGCTTAAGCACAGAAATGGAAGTGTGGAGATTCGAAAAGAATGGATCTTGCGGTTAAATGGGAGATATTGGGTTTATACTAATTAACTGGTTGTGATTTTTCAAAGATTGAATATACAAAGTAATGCCAAAAATAATTGTTATCAAAAAGTTCTAATATTATTTATGCAGCAATGCTGCAATAAATAATATTAGACAGATGATTATTATGTATGTGAAAAAAAGGAGACTGCCCTTAAGAAACAGCCTCCTTTTGTTTTACTAAAATTAATTCTGTCAGTTAACAGTTAGTTTTTTAACAACTGATTCATTGGTTAATACATTAATCACTTTAACAAGGTATACACCTCTTTGCAGTCCGTTCAGTTCTGCTGTATTGCTGTTTTTAAGTGTAACAGTTTTTATGGTTCTTCCGGCATTGTCCATCAGTACCACCTGCATGCCTTCTGTAACATCATTGATCATCACTTTTGCCGAGCCGCTGCTTGGGTTGGGGTAAATGGTAAAGTCGCTTACAGCAGCAAGTCCTTTAATACTGCGTACTTCACTGTACCGGATGCTGTTGTCTTTATCAATTATTTTAAGCCGGTACAGGCTGGTTGACTTAGCCGTATTGTTATCAACATAATTGTAGCTGCTACCTGATGGATTATTGGTGGCAGTAACAGAAGCTACCCTTGTATAAGTATTGCCAGAAAGTTTTTCCACATCAAAGCTTTTAGCATTAATCTCCGTTTGAGTTTGCCAGTTAAGCACGGCTGTATTGCCTTTGCGTGTTGCTGAGAAATTACTTAATACTACAGGAAGTGGTCCACTGGTAGGGAAACAAACCTGTACCGATGCAAGATCGCACTGGTTGTTTTGGTCACATACCCTGTACGTGAAAACAAATACAGTTTTTGTCAGATCAGTTCTTGTTAAAGTAAAAGTACCGTTACCATTCAGCGCCAATGTGGCCCCGCCAGCTGTTATACTGCCGTTAGCAAATGGACCCGATGCTAAAGTGTAAGAAACAATAGCACCAGTATATTTTGAATCATTTACAGAAACGTCTCCGGTAAATACTTCTCCAACAGGGTTTTGCAGGCAAAAATTATCATCAATGCCATCTATCCTGCAATCAGGAGCGCCGGGAACACAGGGGAAAATAAATTCGCAGGTTTTAAAATTGTCAATAACGTATTTTGTGCTTGTTTGCACACAGTTACCCGTTCCGCTTTTGGGTTTAAAGGCCAGTTCAACTTTATAATTGGTACCCGCCGGTAAATTGGTGCCTGCGTTAAATGTAACGGAGATGTTTGTTGCATTAGCAGAACCGTTTGGGGGCAGCACAAGATCAATAATGGCGTTATACACAGTAGCTCCAACATGATAAAACACGTCTATTGATGTTGGGCATGGATAATCCTTCCAGGTATTGCATTTTAAATTGGCATCCAGCACAAAAATGTCAAAACTCAGAATGATTGTATTTCCGCCAACAGATACTATATTGGGAGTGATAATGTTAGCAGGGTTGTTGCCACCTACACCCGGTGTAATAATTCCCCTGTCATCCGTATTGTTGCCGGATAAACAGCCATTAGCCGGGTTGTCATAAGGTCCTTCACTGGCTCCCTGGGAATAAGTCCAGCCGGTAGTTTGTACAGTAAAATTTTCCTGGAAACAGGTTTGTGCGGTTGTGGTAATGGCCATGCATAGCAGTACAGCCAGTGTAAAAAATTTGTTCATGATAAATGAGGTTAAGGTTTAATAAAATAAAAAACAGGCTTATAAGCCGGGCTTACACACAGAAATGGAAGTGCGGAGATTCGAAAAGAATGGATCTTGTGACTAGATAGAAAAACTGATTTTTAGCGGGATAGAAGATAAAGGTAGAAGTACATTAGGTTTAATATGTGAAGTAACGTAAAAATGGTAAGAATAACTATTAGATTTATTTATAATAATGCAGCGCAGTTGCAATAGTGGGCATTAAACAGTTAATTTATTTTCAAATTGGTATATGGTGGTAGCTTAATTGCGCTCAATACCACCCTTTACAATGCAAAACTGCGCAATACAGTAGGTGAGCATAATGAGTATGCCAGCAAATGGGTATGGATGGTAAAACCTGTTAATGGCAAGTAAGGAATCAGACAGTACAAAAAAAGCAGCACCAGTAACCATCAGCCTTGCAGCCTTTACCGGCAGTTGCGCAAAAGCATGCAGGCTGCACAGGAGCATAGTGGCTATTACACCTGCATATAACAGCACGGGTAAGCGCATGGCCCCAAGCCCGGGATGAAGCAATATTATCAGGGCGCTCGTATAAGCCAGTACGGCCAGTATCAGTAAAGGTCTTTTTTTAAGCAGGGATGGTTGTTGCCCTTTTGCTTTAACAAAGTAAATGATGTACATAATGTGGGCACATAAAAAGCTTGCCAGGCCGGCAATAAAATAATTGGTTCCCTTGTAATCAAACATCAGCAGTATATCTCCCACCCACGAAAAAATAATACCTGCCAGTAATAGTTTTTTAATATCAGAAGAAATATTACCCGACGCAATAAGGGCAGCCGCCAGCAGCGGCATCAGTAAAGGTTTGGTGGTAAATTGAAGCAGTGGCAATGGCACAACACTGCCCAGGATATGTAAAAAAGCTGCTGTCCAGAAAAGGATGAAAATTTCCGGCACCTTTAGCGGACCTGTTGCCATAACCGGGATGGTTTAATTGGTTTCTATAAAAACAGTTTTGCCATAATACCATTTGCCAAGCGAATCTTTTACTTTTAATGTATCCGAAAGAGGGAGTGTAAAAGGTTCCGCCAGTTTGTAGGTAACAGAGTCGGAGGTATACATCATCACTTTGTGGCCTCTTGCCTCAAGTGTAGCTTTTTTTGCAATGGCTTTGTTTTTGTCGGCAGTAACCATAAAAACTACCTTAAAAACACTGCTTCCCTCAGTTGTTTGTGTAACTGGTGCCGAAGTGATGGTTTTTACAGAGTCTGGCTTTATTGAATCAGGTTTATTGCTTACTATTTTACCCGTGTCAGCTTTAATAACAGATTCGGTTGCAGCAGTAGTATTGTCTTTTCTTAAAAAGAACCACCATGCACCAAAGCCGGCAGCACCAAGCAGCAGTGCGCCTGCCAGTACTATAATCATTTTTTTTGCATTACTGCTTTCTGGTGCAGCAGCGGCAGTTTTAAATGAAATGTCATCTTCAAATTTTTCTTTCAAAGGCTTAGTGGCTGGTTCAATCCTGGGGCTGATGTATTGCCCCGGGGTAAAATCAAACTGGCCGGCCTGGTTTTTCTGAAGTGTGCCAATACCTTCTATGCGGAATGGTTTTCCGATGTTAAGAAACTGTTTGTTCAGTATCAGGAATGAATCGAGATCGGCTGCAGCAAGCGGCTTCATCTTACGGGTTTGCTGCACAATAAAGTCAATCAGTGCTTCGTCTTCCTTTGCCTTGTTATCGTATGTAAACGTAATGCCATCTGCAGGTACTACAAAATCCTTTTCATTATCGGCGGGTAATACCACATTATCAGATAAGTGGAAAGTGCCAATGCCCTGCAGCGAAAGTTCTTTACTGTTGTATAAATGCTGAACCAGCAGTTGTTCGATTTTCATTTGAATTATTTCCTCTGTTTATTGAGCTGTAAAGCCAGTAAAATGCACCTGGCTAAGAAGTAAAAACCCTGCTTATGCTGATGATTTATTGCCTGAACCCTGAGGCAACAAACCTACAGGAATTTGGCAACATTACAAAGCAATTATTGGCTTTAATGTAACTTTGCTGCATGCTTACACAAAAAGAACTGGAATTTCTGCATCATTGGGAGGAGGTAAGGCAACGGGAAAGTACATTCGCCCGTAAATTAACGAGTGGCCTGCCAATGGCCCTGCTGTTTGCGCTGCCGGTACTTGTTTCAGTAGTAGGGGTTAAACTTTTTTTGCCGGAATATGATATGCGCATTTCAAATGCCAGGGCGGGCAGTTTTGCTGTAGTGGTGATAGCTGTAGTGGTGATAGCGTTTTTTTTCGCCTATTTCCGCATGCACCTGCGCTGGGAAGAGAATGAGCAGGTGTACAAATCGTTAAAACTCAAACAAAACCGGGATGCCGGCGTATAAACGCACGGGTTTCCCTTAATTTTGCAAAAAAAAGGATACATGAAGAAGATTGTTATTATGTTATTTGCATCGTCATTGTCATTTGTGTTAGCCTCCTGCTCAAAGGAAGATGCTGCTGGCTGTAACCTCACCGATCCGCAAATAACAGCACCTGCATCAGAAGTGGCCGCAGTACAGGCTTATCTTACAGCCAATACAATTACTGCAACTGCACATCCATCGGGATTTTTTTACAGCATCAGTGTACAGGGTAGCGGCAATACTCCCGGGCTTTGTAATACCGTTCGGGTTAATTATACCGGGCGCCTTACCATTGGTAATATTTTCGACAGTAACAATACTCCGGCAGGTGCCCAGTTTCAGCTTGGATCATTGATTGCCGGCTGGCAAAAAGGGATACCGCTGATTCAAAAAACTGGTAAAATCAGGCTTTTTATTCCGCCTTCTCTTGGATATGGTGCCAACCCGGTAAGGGATGGCATTGGAAATATCCTAATTCCGGCTAACTCAATCCTGGTATTTGATATTGAATTGCTCGATGTATTGTAAAATAAAATAGTAAATCGTTATGCAGGCTTTGGTAATTATTTATCAAAGCCTGTTTCACTTTAAACATGGGCTGTTAAATCATTCTCCATTATAAAAAGGTAATAGTATGAGCCACGAAGCGATTTCTGTTTTTGATATGTTTAAAATAGGTATTGGCCCCTCCAGCAGTCATACGCTTGGCCCATGGAGAGCCGCACAGCGTTTTACAAAGATGCTGGAAGAGAAGGACATATTAAATGATGTGATAAGCCTGGAAGTGCTGTTGTATGGATCCCTTGCAAAAACGGGTCGTGGCCATGGTACTGATGTGGCAATACAGCTTGGCCTTTGCGGGCATGATCCGGTAACTTTTGATGTTGAGCATATTGATGCAGCCATCGCTGATATTGCAGCTATGAAAAAACTGGTATTGCATGGCCGGCACGAAATAGATTTTGACCCCGCAGAAGATATTGAGTTCCTTTTTGCTGAAACATTGCCTTTTCACCCAAACGGACTCAGTTTTCTGGTTAAGCTGCGCAATGGCGATGCGGTTGCCGAAACTTACTATTCCATTGGTGGCGGTTTTGTAGTAAATGAAGGAGAGCAGGGCGGTGGAACCAATATGGTACAATTACCTTTTCCTGTAAATACGGCCGCGGAGCTGATGCACTGGTGCCGCACAACGGGTATGGCCGTAAGTGAAGTAGTGATGGAAAACGAGCATGCCTGGCGCACAGAAACTGCAACAAGGGCTGGCGTATTAAACATATGGCGGGCAATGAAGGAATGTATTTACAGGGGATGCCATACACAAGGGATGCTGCCCGGTGGCTTACATGTAAAACGTCGGGGGTATGATTTGAGTAAAAGACTCATCGCTGGTAAATCGTACAATGATTATGATACATGGGTGGCCACAATAAGGCAGGGCGGTAATAATTTTAAATATACCCTGGATTGGGTAAGTTGCTTTGCCCTGGCAGTAAATGAAGAGAATGCCTCCTTTGGCAGGGTGGTTACAGCACCTACCAATGGTGCGGCGGGCGTAATACCCGCTGTATTGCAGTATTATGTGGCGTTTTGCGATGGTAATAATGAAGACAGGATTATCCAGTTTCTGTTGTGTGCTTCCGAAATTGGCAGTATTTTTAAAAAAGGTGCCACCATATCTGCAGCAATGGGCGGTTGCCAGGCAGAAATAGGTGTAAGCAGTGCCATGGCAGCAGCAGCATTAACTGAGTGTATGGGCGGTACCCAGCAGCAAACCATTATGGCTGCCGAAATTGCGATGGAGCATCACCTTGGCCTGACCTGCGACCCAATTGGCGGGCTGGTGCAAGTACCCTGTATCGAACGCAATACCATGGGAGCCATTAAAGCCATTACTGCCTGCCAACTGGCATTGCAGGGCAGCCCTGATTTTGCTAAAGTAAGTCTTGATGCTGTAGTAAAAACCATGTGGGATACGGCCCTGGATATGAGCAGTAAATACAAGGAAACGGCAGACGGGGGACTTGCTGTAAATATTCCTATCAGTTTACCGGAATGTTGAGTTTTTATCACGGATTATTCTGATATCACGGATTACACGGATTTCCTCAATTCATAACCCATCACTCATATTTCACCAATTACACGGATTCCTCATTCTGCCTTCGTCATTCGTATTTTTTTATCACTGATTATTGTAAACCCGGAATTTGCCATTGGCTGCAAAACTCGCTTTCGGTTGTAGCACTGAAATAATACGGCATCAAAAGCATCAAAAAAAGGTCACCTTCCGGCAACCCTTAGTCTTTTTAAAATCTATCAGCCTGTAAGCCGGATTCTGTCTGCCTTCTTGCGAAAGCAGGGTTATCATTTATCTGGCCCTGCTATTACTAACAGGATCTTGCTGCCTACCCTTCAGCGTCCCCAACCTAAGGTCGGGGTCGGGCGGGCCGCCCTCAACCACTGATTTACATGGCATTTCAGCACACAAGGTTTACCCATTCCAATAGTTACCCAATTGAGCCGTGGGCTCTTACCCCGCGTTTTCACCCTTATCACACCTTGCGGCGGACGGTTATTTTCTGTGGCACTTTCTTTCCGCCGAACTTTGGCCCTGCGGAACCGGCTGTTAACCGGTGTGCTGCCCTGTGCTGTCCGGACTTTCCTTCCCCCCGCCAAAGCGGGGGAACGATAACCCGGCTGATAGGCCGCAAAGATAGCCATTAATGAATGCTCAAAATTTTTTATTGCCCCGTGCAACGGTGGCTGCATGTTCGGTGTCAACCCATCATATAATAGTGAATGTTAGCCCAAAGCCAATTGATACAAGGTTGTTTACAGCAGGACAGGGCTTCGCAAAAGCAGTTGTACAGCGAATTTGCGGAGGTAATGCTGGGCGTGTGCTACCGTTACACCAAATCGGTGGCAGATGCCGAAGATGTAATGCAGGAAGCCTTTGTAAAAGTATTTAAGAACCTGCAACAGTACAGGGCGGATGGCGAACTGGGAGCCTGGATACGCCGCATCATGGTAAATACCGCACTTAATTACCTTAAACGCAACAGCAAGTACCAGGGCGACCTGTCGTTTGACAATGTAACGATGCACCCGGTGGCAGATGATGACCCGCAAATGTTGCTGGATACCCGGGAATTGGTAACCCTGCTGCGGCAATTGCCGGCAGGATACCAGCTCATTTTTAACCTGCATGCCATCGAGGGCTATACCCATGTGGAAATAGGGCAGTTGCTCGGCATCAGCGAAAGTACCTCCAGGTCGCAATACTCCAGGGCAAGGGCACTGCTGATAACCTGGATAAAAAAGAATTACTCAGATAATAAACTGCAGTCGTATGTATAACAGTGAATTTGAAAAGCAGGCGCAGGAAAAAATGGAGGGATTGAAAATGACTCCTTCAGACAATCTATGGGACAGGATTGAAAATGAACTGCCACGCAAACCCCGGCGGAATAAAGTTGTTTTATTATTACTGCTGTTGCTGGGTGGATGCGGTTTGGTATGGATGCTCAGCCAGGTGTACAATAAGCAACCGGACGGGTTAGCAAAAACTACAAAAATACAGGAAGCTGATAATGCATATAAAAGTAATAATGATGCTGCAATATTGCAACAGCCTTACAATAAAGATAGTGCAGGTCAATTAGGTAATCCACAAAAAGATGATGCTGCACAAGTGTTTTCAGACAAGAACAAAAAGCCTGCTTTACCTGTAGCGGTTTTGGATAAGCCTTTAGATGTGAATATGATGAAAACCGGCGATCATTCAGCGACCCAAAGTAACATAAAGTCAGCGCCCGTTTTGCGCCGGATTACCAGGCCATCAACCACCGGCATTAGTGATGCAACTGATGATATGGCAAACAACAGGACACTGTTGAAGAAAATGGCATCAAGCAAAGCCCGTACAAGAATCACAATAATGCAACAGCAGCCACTAGACGATGAATTGATTCCGTCTTTAAATGGTGAAATGCTTGCGTCTGCCGAACCATTTACTATAAACACTATTCATGGTCAACCGGCAGTAATGAATAAAAATTTGCTGCCCCGGAAAAAACTTGCTGAAACAGTTGCGGCTGCAGCTGCTGTTGTAAAGTCTGATAATAAGACAGGGAAGAAAAAATGGGAGTACGGAATAACGTTGGCTGGCGGGTTGAGCAGGCAAACCAGTAATCCTTTTACAGATAATAACGGCCAGCCAAGTGCATTTAATGTTACAGGAGGAGCTGCAGATTCTTTTGTAAGAAGGAGGAAAACATTAATTGCAACAAAACCTTCGGCGGCATTTGAAGCAGGTTTTTATCTGCTAAAGCAGGGAGCAAAAAAATGGAGTATACAAACGGGCCTGCACTATTCATACATGTCTTATAAAAGAGCGGTTGGCAAACGGATTGATTCAGTAAGACAGTATTACCTTCTTAATAATCCGGTTACGCTTAATAATTTTTACCTGACGGGCAGTGAGCGCAATTACATAAACAAAGTTCATCTGCTGCAATTGCCTTTTGAAGTACAATATAGCCCGGGAAGGAAAAATAACTGGCGCATCCTTGGCGGTGTTACGGCCGGCTTTCTGCTGCAGAGTAATGCCCTTGTATTTGTAAATAACCCGGAAGGCTATGCGCCAGGTAACCAGGTGATTAAAGTATCAGGCAAGGGGGTATTTAACAAATTTATGGTATCAATGCACACGGGTATTGGGTTTTATAATCACACAGGATTGCCTTTTTCTG
>JANMDL010000086.1:0-1639 GCA_031376295.1 Chitinophagales bacterium | reverse complement strand
ACAATGCTGCCGACAAGATGCATGAATTGCAAAATCAAGCCCCTCGTGTGCTCTTGCGCGATGCAGAGCTGGCCAGCCAGGTTGCGCAATTGAATCCAGGATACAATCCAGATGCTCGGACCGCGGCCGACGCTGTGATCCGCACCCGCTATTATGCGAGCCAATATGCGCAAGGCGATCTGGCAGGCAAAAATTGCCTCATGCCGCTGATCGACTTCCTCAACCATCATTCCAGCGGCGGCACATATCGGCATGATTCCGCCTCCTTGTTTGTCAATATCGCCTACCCTGAGGGCACCGAAGAATGTTTCGCGGACTACGGCGGATATCGCGATCCACTGGATCTGGCCCTGGCGCATGGGTTTATCGACACGCATTCGCCTTACTCCCGAAGTGTTCCCGCCCAGATCGAACTAGCCGGCTTCGGCCAATTAGAAATCCTCGGGAAGCGCGCCGATTCAAAGCACAAAGCTGATCTGCCAAAGGTGGAACTTGGCGGCAATGGACCAGTGCTCAGCCACCTTTCCGGCGATGCACGCGCGCCACACTATCTGCTGGAAACGCTGAAACTGGTGATGATGGCATCGGGCAAACAGCGGGGGATCGCTACCGGTGTCACCGAAAGGGCATTGGCTGATCTTCCGGCGGCAATTCTTTCGGTAAATCAGCAAAAGCACGGGCAATTCCGCGCCTACCTTGAAACAAGACTGGAATTGCCGCTGGCTGGCATGCTCTCGCCAGCCAGCTTATGCCAGATCGCGAATCTTGAGCGCCTGCTCGCTGCTTAACTGCCGGCGGACGCGCTCTGCTCAGCAAGTGCCACGTCGCTGAGCAAACGATCCATGAGGCGTTCGAGGGAGAACCCCGCCCGAGGCCGGGTGACCGTGGAAAGATGAACCTGTCCTGCCAGCCGACTACACTGCTTCAAGTGCTCGGAAAGCAATGCCTGGCCTTCCAAGTACTCGTTGCGATATGTATTGTCCCTAAGCAGCCGGAAGCGGTGCAGTCCCGTGATGGGTTCAATGCTGACATCGTCGCGATTGTCGCTCGTCAGGTAATAAATCCAGCGGACAGGCAGGCGGGCGTCCTGATTCATAAACTCCACGGGAAGGCTGAACTTGTCCATGTCGGGGTATACGCGCAGCAGTTCCTCCGTGGAATGCCCCAATTTGTCGGCTGCATCCTGCCACAGCTTAATTCGCGGAAATCCAGGAATGGCGCAGCCATTACCATCGATCGCGACCACATCGTCAGCCAGGATCTGAAACCCGCGTTTCATGAAAGCCGCCGCCAGCGTCGACTTGCCCGCACCAGAGTCTCCGACGCAGATCAGGCACGCGTCCCCAATGCGAATGGCATTTCCATGCAGGACCAGATATCCACGTTGCAGCAGCAATGCGCCGCTGACCGATCCCAACAGATACCCCCGGACGAAGCCGGGGTCGGCACCTTCATCGGCCATTATGGAAATGTCGCGCCCCTCGCAGACCTGAAAGTGGGCAACCGAATCGACGTGCAACCAGAATGTTTGTGAATCGATCCAGCGAATTCCGCCCAGTTCACCGCCATCCTTTGTTCCATGGCGCGCAACAGGGGCGAGCCTAATTGTAACTTCGGCTTCGCCTTCCGGCTCAATGGG
>JANMDL010000070.1:0-10200 GCA_031376295.1 Chitinophagales bacterium | reverse complement strand
ATTGCCGGAGCAGTGCCGTCTTATCTTTCAACTTAGCCGGTTTGAGGAGCTTAAGTACCGGGAAATTGCTGATAAACTGAACCTCTCAGTAAAAACGGTTGAAAACCAAATGGGTAAGGCACTGCGGTTGCTGCGGATAAGGCTGGTTGATTTTTTAACGATACTGTTTGCATTTTTTCACCTTTAATACTACAGTTCTGGAACAAAATTTCTACGATATTAACGACGATCTGCTGGTGAAGCACCTGCTGGGCGAAGCATCGGCTGCTGAGCGGGCTGCTGTGGAAACCTGGCTGAAGGAGGAGGTGCAGCACCAGCAATACTATAACGAGCTGCAGCAGGTGTGGGAGGCCAGTAAAAGCATGGGTGCTATGCCGGAGGTGGATGAAAATGCAGCATGGCAGCGGTTTCAGCAGCGGGTGGCGGCCAGCATCCCGGCTGCAAAACGCAGCAGCTTTACCTGGCTGAGAGCCGCCGCATCCATCCTGCTGCTGCTGGGCGTTGCAGCGGTTATTTATACAGTGGCCAGCAGAGAAAAACCAGTGCAACAGCGCATGGTACATGCCACCAACCAACCAATGGTTGACAGCCTGCCCGATGGGTCGGTAATAACACTAAACAAACAAACAAGGCTTAATTACCCTGAAAAATTTACCGGAGCCGAGCGGCGGGTAAGGCTGCTGGAAGGAGAAGCTTTTTTTAGCATAGCACCCGATAAGCAACATCCTTTTATCATTGATGTGCAGCAAGCGCAGGTGGCGGTGGTGGGTACATCCTTTAACGTAAAAAGCGAAAAAAATAATACCATTGTGGTGGTGGAAACCGGTGTGGTTAAAGTAACCAGCGGTGGCATTACTACCGAGCTGCAGGCAGGCGAACAACTAACGGTGCAAAATGGTACTGCAATTGCTGAAAAGAAAAGAGTAACCGATAAATTATACAATTATTACCGTACCCGGGAGTTTGTGTGTGATGATACGCCGCTTGAACGGCTGGTGCAGGTGCTGAATGAAGCATACAATGTCCGCATACGCATTGGCAGAAAGGAACTGAACGGGCTGCGGCTGAATACTACCTTTAACAACGAATCGCTGGAGCAGATATTAAATGTAATTCAGCTTACGTTTGATGTGCAGGTGATACACCGCAACGGAGAGATTATTTTACAATAACACAGGTGATTATTTATGAAACAACGCAGGAATACCGGCATTTTTATTTGTATCCTTTTTTTCAGTAGCTCCACTTACGGGCAATCTATCCTTATGCGCAATATTACGGTGGAGGTAAACCGGCAGCGGTTGGATAATGTGCTGGAGATTGTGAGCAACAAAGCTGATTTTTATTTTTCTTATAATTCAAAGAGTATGAAAAAAGACAGTTTAGTAAGCCTGAAGGCGGGTAATAAAACGGTGAAGCAGGTGCTGGAAATGCTTTTGGGCAATGGCTACGAATTCAGGGAAAGCGGCAACTATATTATTATACGCAAAGCACCACTGCAATTAACATTAGTAACAAAAAAAGGAATTGCAGAAGACAATAAATTTTATGGGGTAAGCGGTTTTGTATATGATGAGCAGTCGGGTACGCCCATACCCGAAGCCAGTATTTATGATAAAAAGAAACTGGTTGCCACACTCACCAATACAGCAGGGTATTTTAAACTGCGGCTGAAAACCAGTAAGGCACTTACGGCAGAACTTACCATAAGCAAAGCTTTTTATGAGGATACAACGGTGAGCATAGAGCCCCGCTACGACCAGCAGATTTCTATTACCCTGCTGCCGCTTGAAATGGCAGAAGACAAAGTGGTGGTAAGCCCCGGTGATTACTTTAGTACTGCTGCCGCTGCGGTAGCTGATACGGTACCTCCACTGGTAAAAACTGCCTTGCGCAGCGATACCATTAAGGTGCAGCGGAAAGGGCCGGGTAAATGGCTGCTTTCGGGCAGGCAAAAAGTGCAGAGCCTTAACCTTAAAAAGTTTTTTACCACAAGGCCCTACCAGGTATCGTTTACCCCGGGGCTGGGCAGTCATGGCAGTATGTCGGCACAGGTGGTCAATAATTTTTCGCTGAATGTGCTGGGCGGCTATACCGCCGGCACCAATGGCATAGAGGTTGGCGGGCTGTTTAATATTGATAAAAAAGAAGTGCGCTATATGCAGGTAGCCGGCCTGTTTAACTCTGTGGGCGGGCAGGTAAAAGGCTTGCAGGTGGCTGGTATCAACAACCTGGTGCAGGATAGTGTAAAGGGTTTTCAGGTAGCGGGTATTAATAACCTGGTAAAGGGTAAAATGACCGGCCTGCAGGTGGCAGGCGTGTATAACCATGTTACCGATAGTGTACGGGGTGTACAGGTATCAGGCATAGCTAATTTTTCTTCCAAAAAAATACAGGGTATTCAAATAGCTGGTGTGGCTAACGTAAGCCGCCGGGAGGTAAAGGGTGTGCAGCTTGCTGGTGTGGTAAATTATACAAAGCGGTTGAAGGGGGTACAAATAGGGTTGATTAATATTGCCGATACATCGGATGGCTACAGCATAGGGCTTATTAATATTGTGCTGAAGGGATACCACAAACTTAGCTTTGCTGCCAATGAAGTTACCCCTGTAAATGTGGCTTTTAAAACAGGTAATGCAAAACTGTACAGCATACTGCAGGCCGGGCTTCGCACAGGCGATAGCAGTAAAGTGTATGCTTTTGGCTACGGGCTTGGCAGAGAAATGGCGCTGAATAAAAAGAAAACGGTTTTGCTGAATGCAGAGCTGAGCAGCCAGCAATTATTCCTGGGCTCCTGGCAGTATGCCAATATCCTTAACCGGCTTAACCTGAGCGTTACCATAAAGGCGGGCAAATATTTTTCTGTATTTGCAGGTCCCTCTTATTCAGTATATTTATCCGATCAAAAAACGGGCTTCAGCGGGTATAAAAATCCTTCGGCCTTAGCCGGTTATGGGGTTAATAATTTCAGCAGCAGTGTAACCGGTTGGTTTGGCTGGCATGCAGGTATTAATTTCTTTTGAAAATAAAAAAAGATACGTAGGGGTAAGGTTCACTTTAGTTGTTATACTATCAAATAAGTTATCAATAACACTAAAGATGAAAAAGATGAAAGTAATTGTTCTGTTTGTTGTATCCCTTTTATGTATTAAAGCCAGTGCTCAATATACGCAGCAGTTGCGGGGCACTGTTACCGAGCAGGTGCTGCAGCGTCCGCTGCCAGGCGCTACCGTTACCATCAGCGGACTGGGCAAATCGGTGGTAACAGATGCTGAAGGCGTTTTCCGGTTTAAAGATATTCCGGTAGGCGCCTGGCGCATTGTGATTACGTCCATAGGATTTAAAGAAGGCGTACAGGAAAACATCATTGTTAATTCGGGTAAAGAAACCGTGGTGAGCATTGTGCTGGAAGCCGTGGTAACGGTGGGCAATGAAGTAACTGTAAAAGCCTGGAGTAAAAAGAACAAACCACTTAATGATATGAGTGCCGTAAGTGCAAGGGCCTTTACGGTGGAAGAAACACAAAAGTATGCCGCTGCTGTAAACGATCCTTTACGCATGGCTACTGCATTTGCAGGTGTACTGGCGGCTGATGATGGCAATAACAGTATTATTATTAGGGGCAACTCACCTGCGGGCTTGCTGTGGCGCATGGAAGGGATGGATATACCCAATCCCAACCATTTTGGTACACCGGGCAGCAGCGGTGGCGGCATTTCCATCCTCAGTGCACAACTGCTTTCCAATTCTGATTTTGTAACGGCTGCCTTTGCAGCGGAATACGGCAATGCGCTGAGTGGTGTGTTTGACCTGAAACTGCGCAAGGGTAATAATGAAAAAAGAGAATATACCCTGCAGGCAGGCGTACTGGGCCTTAATGGCACAATGGAAGGGCCATTTGCCAGGCACTACAAAGGCTCTTTTTTGGTAAATTACCGCTACTCTACACTGGCATTGCTCAATAAAGCGGGAATACTGCCGGGGGATGCGGCTACCAACTTTCAGGATCTGTCTTTTAATGTACATCTGCCTGCGGGTAAGCTGGGCACTTTTACTTTTTTTGGGTTTGGCGGCTTGAGCGATCAACGTACAAATGCAAAAAAAGATTCATCAAAATGGGAAAGTACCAGCGACCGCTATACCGATAAATTTATCTCCAACACTGGTATGATGGGGCTTACTCATTCCATACTGGCCGGTAATAAACTCAGCATTAAATCGGGTATCGGTATTTCACAAACCAAAATAGGGTACGACCGGGATTTTACAGAAGCGGATTATTCTTTATCGAGATCATACGTGGATAAATACAAAACCAATAAATGGATTTTTAATTCCACACTTAATTACAAGTTCAGCAACCGGCTTAACCTGCGGGCGGGCATTATTGCCAACCTGATCCGGTATAATTTTTACCAGCTTTCCGGTGAGTACCAGGGTGCGCCACTAAGGGAAATGCTGAACAGTACCGGCCGCACGGCTACGCAGCAGGCTTTTGCACAATGGCAGTATAAGCCAACGGGTAGCTTTAGCCTTAATGCCGGGCTGCATTATTTCCGCCTGGCGCACAACAACACATCTTCGGTAGAGCCACGCCTCTCTGCCCGGTGGGTAATCAGCCCCAAAAGCAGTGTGGCCCTGGGCTATGGCCTGCACAGCCAGATGCAAACGCTGAATGTGTATTTTGCACAACAAAAATTGAGCAACGGCACTTTTTACCTGCCCAATAAAAATCTTGACCTTACCCGTGCACATCACTATGTACTTTCTTACGGATACCGTATTAACAAAAATCTGCTGGCCAAAGCCGAATTGTATTACCAGCAACTATTTAATGTGCCGGTGAGTATTTACGACAGCAGCACCCTCTCTGCCCTCAATATTCAGAATGAATACCTTACTGATCCGCTGCAAAATACCGGCAAGGGCCGCAACTATGGGGTAGAAATATCACTGGAGCGTTACCTGCGTAATAACTTTTACCTCACCCTCAGTAATTCCTTTTACCAGTCGAAATACACTGCCCGTGATGGGGTGGAAAGGAATACCCGTTTTAATGGTAATTACATCGTTACACTTATTGCCGGCAAAGATTTTGTGAATGAACGGAGGTCGAAAACATTCGGGATAAACCTGAAAACGATACTGGCTGGCGGCTTGCGCACCACACCTGTTAACCTGGCTGCATCACAGCTGCGGGGCAGCACAGTGTACAATGATGCGGCAGCTTACAGCCTGCAGAACCCGGCTTACTTCAGAACCGACCTCAGGGTGAGCATCAAGTGGAACCGGCGGCATTTTACCAGTACCCTTTCACTGGATCTGCAGAATGTTACCAATCGCCTGAATGTGTTTAACCAGGATTATGATGCGGAAAAGAATAAAATAGTAACGAATTACCAGACCGGGCTGATACCGGTACTGAATTATAAAATTGAGTTTTAATGATTTTAAAAAATAGAAATATGAAAAGAATAAATATTATTGGCGCAATGCTTTTTGCTTTATTGATAACGGGTACTTCCTGCCGCAAAGTAACGGGCGAAGGTGCGGTGCAAACGGAGCAGCGGTCGGCTGGCAGCTTTACCGGCGTATCGGTTAACCTTGCTGCAAATGTTACTTACAAAACTGACTCTGTGTATAAGATAGAGCTGGTGGCACAGCGGAATATACTGGATATGCTGGAAACTTATACTACCGGCGGGCGGCTGGTATTAAAAGCCAGAAACGGGGTGAACCTGCAGCCAGCCCAGGCTATTGTTATCCGCATCAGCGCACCGGCATTAAACTATATAAGCATGGATGGCTCCGGCGATTTTGCCGTGCTCGACAGCCTGAAAGCTACAGGGCTTGAACTAAAGGTGACAGGGTCGGGAACAATTACAGTACCGTCGGCAGTGGCGACTGGCAGTATTGATGCAACAATAAGTGGCTCGGGATGGATACGGGTGCAGGGCGGCAAAGCACCAAGGGCATACCTGCGGGTGAGCGGCAGTGGTAAAATATTGATGGATGCTGCGCCGGCAGACAAGGCCTCAGCAACCGTAAGCGGATCGGGCAGTGTGCAACTGCAGGCACTGCAAACACTGGATGCCACCATTTCTGGCAGTGGTAATATTTATTACCGGGGTACCCCGCAGGTAACTTCACATATTACAGGCAGTGGCCAGGTAATACCATTATAAGCAGCCCCACTTAATAATAGTGAAAGTTGAAAGGTCAAAAGCAGGTTGAAAGTTCAATGTTTAACATTCGCACTTCTGCGTTCTGTATTTTAGTTAAAGGATGATAATGATTACATGAATTGGGTATCACGGATTTTTGGGAAATATTACACGAATTGTGCAGATATACACAAATCATAAAGTGCACTCACATTCTTAATTCTTAATTTGTATCACTCCTCCGTAATCGCTTCATCCACCGCATTCGCCACCATTCTTCCGCTAAGTTTGCGCAGCGGGTTCTTGCGTTGCTCAGCAAATTCCTGCCTAGCTGCAATTATGTCAACACACCTGTATATGGCCTACCTGAAAGAAGCTTCATCTGCCTGCCCTTTGCCTGCAATGTCAAAAGCTACACCATGATCGGGACTGGTACGTATACCTGTTAAACCTGCTGTAAAATTTACCCCTTCACCAAATGCCAGTGATTTAAACGGAATCAGACCCTGGTCGTGGTACATGGCAAGCACTGCATCCACCCGCTCATGCCCGCCCCTGGCAAAAAACGCATCGGCACTGTAAGGCCCAAAACAGAAAATATTTTTTTGCCTGGCCTCCTTTACCGCAGGACGTATTATTTCTTCCTCTTCACTTCCAATCAATCCCTCATCACCAGCATGCGGGTTAAGGCCCAGCACAGCAATTCTTGGCTTATCAATATTAAAATCTTTTTTAAGTGAGTTGTTCAGCAGGGTGAGTTTGCTCAGTATATTTTCACGGGTAATATTGGCTGCAATATCTTTTACTGCCACATGCTCGGTAACTAAGCCCACCCGCATATTATCTGCCACCATCAGCATCAGCACATCTGCCACACCATATAAGTTTTTTAAGTAAGGTGTATGACCCGTAAAATTAAATTCCTGCGATTGTGTATTTTTTTTATGAATGGGAGCGGTAACCAATCCATGTATCTGCCCGTCTTTTAATGCCTGTGCTGCAGTAACTAAGCTTATTACAGCATACTTGCCGCCGGTATCAGTCAATTGCCCGGGGGTAATGGCTACTTCTTCTTCCCAGCAATTGTACAGGTTTACCTGCTTATGGTTTACACGTCCGGCATCCCGTACACTCGAAAAACTAAAGTTGATATCGGGCAGTCCTTTGCGGTAAAAATTAATAGCTTTATTGCTGGCAAACACTACCGGTGTGCAAATGTCTAACAGCCTGCTGTCGCTTATGGTTTTAATAATCAGTTCAATACCAATTCCATTAAGGTCGCCGCAACTTATACCAATTACCGGCTTATTATCAGTTACTGTACTCATGTTAATAATTAAGATAAGTTGTAAAGTTAATGAATTGCCCGCAAAGGGAATGCACCAAAGGAAGGCATAGCGATTTATGCTTATGTGTTAGCGTAAAAATACGACTGAAACCTGCTCTGGCAGAGGTTTTTACTGTGATTAAAAAAAATAAATTGAAAAAACAAACCTGTTTTTGTTTTTAATTCATAAAAGTTGGTATTATTGCCTTGAAATTTTATATCCACAAGAAAAATCAATCTCTTCATGAACAAACATTTGTTTACCATGTTGACTTGCCTCTGCTGCGCAACAGTAGTTTTACAGGCACAACAAACCGAAACAGCAGCACCTTATTACCACGCATTAAGAAGGTCTCCTGCAACAACATCAGCACCTGAACCCAATACAACAGGCCAAAGCGGTACAGGCGCTAATTACGATGTTAAGTACCACAAAATTTTCTGGCGCATCAATCCGGATTCATCTGTAAAATACATCAGGGGATTTGTGCAAACTAATTTCAGAACTATTGTGGCAAGTGTGAGCAGTATCACTTTTGATATCAACTCAGTGCTTACTGTAGATTCGGTTCGCTTCCACGGAGCAAGGTTGGCAGCCGGCAATATTACCAGGGCCGGAAATATTATGACGATTGCACTGGGTGCAACATTGGCCAATGGCACACTCGATTCAATATGGGTTTATTATCGTGGTACACCACCGATAGTATCAGGTGCAGCAGAAGGCTACCAGGTGGGTACCGATGCTACTACTACCCAGAAGTATATATACACACTTTCAGAATCTTACGAAGACCGGGACTGGTGGCCCTGCAAGGCAGATATGCAGGATAAAATAGATTCAATGGACATAACGGTAAGCACTCCATGGACGGGTGCCGATACTTTTTGGGTGGCTACCAACGGTAAATTAGTTGACTCAACCATCAGTGGCAGCAGCCGGCTGTTTACTTACAAAAACAGGTATCCCATGGCATCGTATTTAGTGTGTGTGGCAGTAGCCAGGTTCAACCGGTATTACTATCCAAAAGTTACCGTAGGTGGTGTAGCAGTACCGGTGGTATTTTACCTGCACAGGGGTAAATCTACAGCTAATTATAATACAATACTTACCGCAATGAACAGGCAAACGCAGGTGCTTACGGCCTTCAGCACCCGGTTTGGCGATTATCCTTTTAAATACGAAAAGCATGGGTATTATGATGGCCTTGGCGGTGCAGGCGGCATGGAGCATCAAACTTTTTCGGCCATGTCGGGCGGCTCAGTTGCAGGTGGCACCGGCTCATTAGCCAGTGCAACCGTATTGGCGCATGAGCTGATGCACCAGTGGTTTGGCGATAAAGCCACTTTTGCCACCTGGGCCGACCTTTGGCTGGCAGAAGGTTTTGCCCGCTATGGCGAGGCATTGGCAGGAGAGTTTGTTCCGATTACTGGTATTAACCCTGTAACTGAAATGGCATCTGCCAAAACTGCAGCAAGGGGTATTACCACCACACCTACCCGCATTACCAGTTTTAGCACCAGTAACAATGTTTGGACAAGCGCCAATGTAAGCGCTGTATACGACAGGGGCTGTATGGTGATTTCTATGCTGAGGGCATTAAGCGGCGATACTAAATTCTTTCAGGCATGTACCAATTATTTAGACTCACTCAATGGCTCAGGCTACAAAGCGGCCAATTCCGATTCTTTAAAAAATAATTTTAACAGGGAGCTTAATTACGACCTTACGCCCTTCTTCAACGATTTTGTAACAGGTGTAGGGCATCCCACCACGGTGGTTAACTGGAACAGCTATGCACCCAATAAGCTGGCTGTTGCAATAGCATCACAAACAAGAAGTGCAGGTGCTACTGCTGCTTATTTTCATAATGTGATTGTACTGCGGGTACAAGGTGCATTGGCCGGGCAGGATACAACCATTGTTATTTATGATATTGACGGTAATAACCTGGCATATGCAGGTAATGGTATTTCCACCAGCGTATCGGGCAATCAATTGATTTTTCATCTTTCTTTTACGCCAACAACGGTTACGTTTGATCCGTTTAATGTAACCATGTCGGCTGGTTCCACAGTAAAAGTTGCCACCCTCAACCTTAAAGTGGTTGACTTTACCGCAAGAAACAGGGGCAGCTACAATGAGGCAATACTCACCCTTGACGATAACAGCAGCAACACAGTCATCATACTCGAAAAAAGTGCCAATGGTATTGATTTTACCAAAGCAGGCACTATGGATTTGCAGCCGGCAACAGGGTTAAATAAAACTTACCTGTACAAAGATTTTACACCAATCAACGGCAATAATTATTACAGGGCTGCATTTAAAAATACTGATGGCGAATACATGTATTCCAAAGTAGTAAAGATTGTTGCAGGCAGCCAAAACAGCTTCTCCGTAATCAATAACCCGGCTACCGGTGGCAACCTGCTGATAAGGTCAGATAAGTACACAGGCGATAATATTCTTTATCAGTTCAGGATATTTGATGCGGCGGGAAAACTGGTTACCGGCGATGACAAAAAATTGTCGGGCGGTACAATCAGGCTGGATATCAGCAGGTTGGCAGCAGGCACTTATGTGCTGAAAATTTCTGGTAATGAGGCGGCTGAATTAGTGCGTTTTGTAGTTGAATAGCATAAATCTGTAATAAGATTTAGCAGTAATTATACTAAAATAGATTCCGGTTCGTTATAAAGCATTGG
>JANMDL010000069.1:0-1827 GCA_031376295.1 Chitinophagales bacterium | reverse complement strand
ACAATGCTTTGCATGGCAGCTTGCCTGCTTCCATTCTTTTGCTCCATTCTATCACTTCAAGTTCCGGCAATATCACGGCGGCTTCTATATTATTTTCTGCAACAATTTTTTCTATTGCAGGCCAGTAAGCTGCATCTGTTGCCCTCGGCACTATAAAAGATTTGTCAAACAAATCTTTTTGATACAATCCTATTGATAATGGATTAATATCCGTTGCTACAATTTCATAGTCAGTGTATTTGCTGTACTTTTTTAAAGCAATGGCAAAACTTCTTGGCGTGGGGCCACCAACACCTGTCATCAAAATTTTCATTTTATAATTCCTTGTTTAAATATTTTTCCAATACAGGTTTCAATCCTTTTTTCACCGGCAGTTGCCACAGCAGTTTGCACCAGTCGTGATTGCCTTCAATAAGTTCAGGGCCGGTTTGTGTAATGGCAACATCCCAGCCAATAGAGCGGTTGCCTTTGTTTGCCAATGCAGCAGCTTTCACCATGGCAACAGTTTCTTTCCAGTACGGCACCTGAAAATCCGGGATGCCGGTTCCTGTTACCGGGTGATTATTTTCATCAGGCTTTGTAATATCACTATACACACCAGGGCCAGTTACTTTTCCTGTTGCATCATCTATCGGCGCTGCAATATTTCCTGCTGCCAAATTATCAACCGATGAATTGATGGTGATACGCAACCTGCAGCCCAGCAAATCCACTTCATCCTTTTTATTCAGTTGTGTAATAATTCTTATGGTGTTTAATCCTGATGGCGACATCCGCATTAAATCGCTGTGCTGTGTTACAAATTCTTCTGCATAATCATTTCCTGTTTCTGTCAGTGCCGCTTTTAATGAGGTGCTGTTTAATCCTTTTGTTGGTATCACTTTTACACCATTGCCGCATTGCCCTTTTGAATCTTTCAGCACCAGTTTGCCAGAGGCGTTTTGCAATACTGCCTGCACACTTTTATTATCTGCATCAATATTTTGTATTGGCACAAAAGAATGTTTTACATAAGCAGCATACTCTTGCAGAAAAACAATTTTGTCTTCCAGTACAAAGCGTTTGTCTTTTGGATTCATCAGCAACTGGTACTCATACATATACCCTGTGCCTGCAAATGTATTTTTATCTGCTTCGGATATTTTATAAAAATGAAAATTAAAATATTCAAGAATAGACACATTGTATTTTAAACTGGATACAATAATGTCTTTCCAGATACTGAATATTGATTTACCTGTGGAAGCAGCAACAAAGCTGATAAATTTATTCAGCTTCTTCCTGTCAAGTTCTTTCAGGTAATAAAAAAAGTAGGCTATTCTTTTCATTGTTTAATTCGTTCCGTTAAATGGCTGCATGGGCCGTTCGTTGCTTTGATTTACCCCTTCCCTCAGTATCACTTTTAAAAATGTCATCCACAAAATTTTTATATCCAGCACAAAAGAAGCATGATCAACATAATAAACATCCAGCTTAAATTTTTCATTCCAGCTGATGCTGTTGCGGCCATTTACCTGTGCCCAGCCTGTAATGCCCGGCCTTGCTTCATGCCTGCGCTTTTGTTGTATGCTGTACAAAGGAATGTATTTATACAATAATGGCCTCGGCCCCACCAAACTCATATCACCCATTAACACATTTATCAGTTGCGGCAGTTCATCAATCGAAGCTTTTCTTATAAAAGAACCAAATGCAGTAAGCCGTAAGTTATCGGGCAACAGTTTTCCATTTTCATCTGTTTTACTGTTCATTGATTTGAACTTGATAATTTTTATTTTCTTCTCCTGCATACCGGGCCTCTCCTGGAAAAAGAAAGGATTGCCTTTT
>JANMDL010000951.1:0-2587 GCA_031376295.1 Chitinophagales bacterium | reverse complement strand
CATGGAGTACAGAGTACGACCTCGAGTACCGCCGCAAAAAGAAGTGATAAGCGGTTTGCATTTGTCCTTTTGTTTTTAGACCTTTCTGAAAAAATATGAACCGTAAAAACTTTTTGGCACAGGCTGCACTGGGTATTGGTGGAATAATCACTCTGCCTGCTATGCTGAGCGGACAGGTGGCTGCAGAAAAAACCGCAAAGCCTGACCCATTGCCTGCCGAAAAAGTAAAAGATTTTGTAGCGGCCGGGCATGGTAATATGGAAAAAGTTAAATCGCTGCTGCTGGAATTCCCTACCCTGCTGTATGCCACCTGGGACTGGGGCGATGGCGACTTTGAAACAGCGCTGGAAGGAGCCGGGCATGTGGGCAACAAAGACATCGCCGGTTTTTTAATTGAGCAGGGGGCAAGAACAAATATGTTTGTATTAACGATGATGGGCAAAACGGGTATTGTAAAACCATATCTTGAGGCCTTCCCTGCATACATCAACGCAAGGGGGCCGCACGGACTCACCCTGCTGCACCATGCAAAAAAAGGCGGGGATGATGCAAAAGAGTTGCTGGAATATTTACAGAGTAAAGGGCTGAAGGAAACAAAAGCGAAACTTTAATTAAAACTGCAGGTAAGTGACGTATGATGGCCACTGCCCTGGTGAGTGTCCTCACTCACCAGCGGCAATTTGAAATGCACCCTTTAAACTTTACCAAATCAATAATCAAATAAAAAACTGTTTATGAAAAAAATATTGCTTTTGCTGATGCTTTTTGCCACAGTACAATTTACTGAGGCACAGATGGATCTGCCCCCAAGCGGCAGTAATCCCCGTGCTAAAATAACAGAGGAAATCGGCATCACAGATATTACCATTAAATATTCAAGGCCGGATGTAAATGGCAGGGAAGGTAAAATCTGGGGTACCCTTGTTACCAATGGGTTCAGTTCCACCAATTTAACTACCAATCAAAATAATATGCCCTGGCGGGCAGGCGCCAACGAAAACACCACTATTACTTTTGAGCATGATGTAAAAGTGGAGGGCAAAAATATTAAAGCCGGCACTTATGGTTTGCACATGGCTGTATGGCCAGATAGTGTTACCATTATTTTTTCAAATCAAACAGAATCCTGGGGCAGTTTTTATTATGATGACAGACAGGATGCGTTGAGGGTTACGGTAAAACCTGTTGTACTGGATAAAAGTGTGGAATACCTGAAGTATGAATTTATTGAGCAAAAGGAAAAATATTGTGTGATTGCCCTGCAGTGGGAGAAGCGTTCCATACCTTTCAGAGTGGATGTGGATGTGGACAATATTGTTGTTGCAAGGATGAGGGAGCAGGTAATAAGCCAGAAAGGATTTAACCAACTGAACCTTGTTGCCGCCGCTAATTATTGCCTTAACAAAAACATCAACCTGGAAGAAGCCCTGGCATGGAGCCAGCGGGCAGCAGGACTGAAATCTTTTGGAACACTCAGCACACTGGGTACAGCTTATACAAAAAACAATAAACTGCCACAGGCCGACTCTGCTATGAACGAGGCTTTGGTATTTGCCGCCCCCAACCAATACATGGGTTATGGCCGTTCGCTCATTACTGCAAAAAGATTAGACAGGGCCATGGAAATATTTACTGCCAACCAGAAAAAAAACGGAGATGTATATGCTGTGAACGCCGGTTTTATGTCGTATTATTCAGCAAAAGGCGATTTTACCAATGCAATAAAATATGCTGATAAAGCTATGGCACAGGCACCCAATGAGGCAGCTAAAAAAATAGTTGAAGGGTTTATTATAAAACTAAAAGAGGGCAGGGATGTAAACCAGTAAAGCGATAAAAAGAGGACAGCTTACAGATAACAGTTGACAGCAGGCAGGTTGTAAAGTTCCAAAAAATTAAAGTTGGTATGCATTGAAGGAATCTAACTTTGAACTTTCAAACTTGTGTGCCTTACGATACATTTTTTGCAAACACTGAGTATTTTTGTATTTTCCAATGGCAATAAAAAACATGATTGTAAAAAGATAAAAAAGCATAATGGTACATAAACTTGTCACAACAATATTACTGCTGGTACTTACCCTTGGTGCAACTGCGCAAACAGCCAATACCCAATACAATAAACCGCTGGCCGATTCACTTGGGGCAGATGACTATGGGATGAAGCGCTATGTACTGGTGATGCTGAAAACAGGAAAAGGCAAAGCAGCAACCAAGGCTGAAGAAGACAGTTTGTTCAGGGGGCACATGGCCAATATTGGAAGGCTGGCAGGCATAGGAAAACTGGTTGTAGCGGGCCCTTTAATGAAAAATGACAAGGCTTACCGCGGTATTTTTATTTTGAATACGGCAACTGTTGAGGAGGCAAATACGCTGCTGGCAACTGATCCGGCTGTTAAGGCGCAGTTGCTGGAAGCCGAACTTTTTGGCTGGTACGGGTCGGCGGCATTGCCGATGTATTTACCGTTTCATGATAATGTGAAGAAAAAAGATTTTTGACAATGCTATGAGCAACGGCCAACTGTTTATTTTATACAATTAAAAATACAATTGATCATGAATTATTCAAGCGCCATCAGCTGGTTTG
>JANMDL010000858.1:0-2911 GCA_031376295.1 Chitinophagales bacterium | reverse complement strand
CCAATGGTTAAAAAATCATCGCCCCTGCCTACGGGCTTTTTATATTCGCCATTTATTGAGCCTGTTTGATAGGGATTGGTAACGCTGCCCCATTGCGTTCGGTAAACAGCCTGTAACCTAAGGTCGCCGGTAAAAATTCCTGCCAGTGCAGGGTTGCGTAAAAGCGGGGTTTCAAAAAATTGGGAGAAATGAATATCCTGTGCTGATAGCCGTGGAATTGCGGCAAGCATCATTAATAAACCGAATGTAAACTTCCTGAAAGTTCTGTTCATGATATTGGATATTGGCACATAGTTCCTGACCTCCATATTTAAACGCAACTTTTTCATAATTATTATTGTATGAGTGTAATATTTCCTTTAAAGGGGATTACTTCGCTGTTATCGCATATAATTTCTATGATGTAGGTATACACATCAGCATTTGCCGCTATGCCCCTGTATTTGCCATTCCATCCGGCATTGGCATCGTTGGCGCTAAAGTTTGTTCTTTGAAAAACCAGTTCGCCCCAGCGGTTAAAGATGCGCATGCTCTGCACCTGGTAAAGGCCTCTACCCCTGGGATAAAAAATATCATTAGCCCCATCGTTATTAGGCGAAAACGTATTAGGAATAAAAACATTTTCATTGCTGCAGGTTACTATCACGGTTACCATATCTGTTGCTGCGCACCCCCCATCGTTAATTACCCTGATATTGTAGGTAGTGGTATTTTTGGGCGATGCCACCGGTGATGGGCAGCCTGTGCAATCCAGGCCTGTGGAAGGTGTCCACAACCAGTTGATAATATCTGATGAATAAATGGGGCTGATGGTAACAGATGTGCCGGAAATAATGCTGCGGTTGGGCCCTGCTTCCACTGTTGGGTAAGGAAAAACGGTTATGTTTACCTGGGCAGAATCCAGGAAGCAATTGGCACTGTCGAAGGCCAGTAATTTATAAATAGTTGAAACAGCAGGTTTGGCAACGGGGTTGGCAATGCTGGTACTGCTTAGGCCCGCAGCGGGCGACCATACATAGTTTTGTGCCGGGCTTGCATTCAGTTGTACCTGCTCACCAATACAAAGTGAATCGGTTAATGGTGCAACAACGAGCGGTAAATAATTTTGTACCCTTACAAAAACAGAATCAGTTGTTTGGCAGCCAAATGCGGTAAAGCCGGTTACAAAATAATACTGGCTAACGGCGGTGGTAGAAAGCGGGTTGGCACAATTGTTACAACTAAGCGTGGCAGCAGGCTGCCAGGTATAATTAGTTGCACCAGTGGCCATCAGTTGTAACGGGGTGCCTGTACACAAAGTGGTATCGTTACCCGCATTTGTGGTTGGCAGGGGATTTATCGTAATAGTTCTGCGGGTGGTATCGGTACAACCACTGCTATTGATAACCACCAATTGCAGCAGGTAGCTGCCTGCGGTATCGTATTGCTGTGCAGGAGGATTTTGCAGTTGGGACGTATTGCCGTTGCCAAAAGTCCAGTTCCATGTTAGTGCAGAAGTATCGGCTGATGACAGCGATAGGCCCGTAAAAGTAAGAGAGGCCGGTTCGCAGGCAGTAATGGCTCCGCCAATATCTGTTTGAGGCGATGTTATTACTTTAATAAAAGCTGGTTTTATCAGCGTGTCTTCGCAGCCGTTGGTAGTGCGTACAATCAGCGATACGGTGTACTGACCCGGACCCGTGTATGTATGTATTGGATTTTGCGCCGTGGAGGTACCACCATCGCCAAAGTTCCACAGGTAGCCTGTAATTGTGCTGTTGCTGGTGGAGGAATCAGTGAAGTTGACTGTGCCCCTGTCGCAAAAAAGTGAATCACTTGCGCCAAACTTTACATCGCTTCTGGTAACCCTGATGGTGTCGGGGCCTGTTACCGGTATCAGGCAGCCTGTTTGATCCTGCAAAATTACTTTAGGTATAAAATCACCAGGTAACAGATAGGTATATACTAAGTTTGAATCGGTGGTGGTAATGGTACTGCCATCGTTCAAATCCCACAGGTAAGTAACCGGCCCTGGTGTGGATACATGAAAGGTTACCGTAACCGGCGAACAACCTGCCAGTGGCGTGTAGGTGATGGTTGCAGCAGATGGATAGAGAATGATGGTTTTGAAAATTGAATCGGTACAGCCGCCCGGCCCGGTGGTTATCAGCCTTACAATATAAGTGCCGGGTATGGAGTAATAATATGATGGGTTTGGTTGAGTGGAATTGCTGCCATCGCCAAAGCTCCAGGTTTGTGCTGTTGTATTAACAGATGTGTTGGTAAATATTACTTCAAAAGGTGTGCAGGAGCTGATGGAATCGTTCACCGTAAATGAAGCCCTGCTTGTTCTTATTTTTATATAGTTCACTAACCGCATTGAATCAACACAGCCATTAACATCTGTTACGGTTAGCCTTACTGTATAAACGCCATCGGCAGTATATACTTTTACGGGGTTGGTGGCGGCAGATGTGGTTCCATCCCCAAAAGACCAGTTGTACGTTAATCCTGCGCCTGTGGATACATTGCTGAATGTTACATTGGCTCCTGCACAGGTAAGTGTATCAGGTGAGGAAAATATGGCTTTTGGATCGGTAATAAAAATTTGTGTAGCAAAAGCAGATGAATCACTACAACCATAAGTATCGGTTACTTTCAGCGAAGCAGTAAAACTGCCTGCTGTGTTGTATATGTGGCTGAATGGCCCGCTGTTAAGCACCTGCGACTGCCCGTTGCCGTAATTCCATGCCCAGGTGGATATAGCGTTGATACCATCTGACGAAGACAGGTCGGTAAAGTTTACTGTTAACCCTTTGCAACCAGCAAGCGGTGATGGCGTAAAATTGCTGGTTGGGCCAAATACCCTGATGACATTTACTTTTACGATACTGTCTCTGCATCCCCTTATGTCCGTCATTACCAATTTAAC
>JANMDL010000849.1:0-1686 GCA_031376295.1 Chitinophagales bacterium | reverse complement strand
CGGCCTGCCACCTTTAGTATGCTGCGGTTTGTTCAGAAAAAAATACAGCATCGCAATATTGGTGAGTAATAAAACAGCTACCAGCAGTATTAATATTTTATTTTTTGTCATTTTTTTTATGGTTCATTGTTTTCAATATCGTAAAGTGCGGCAACCGAATTGGAGTAATCATCCGTAGTCAATACCTGTTCGTCTGTAACTGTGCCACTATCCTCATTATTCGTTACAAACACAGCCACATTAATACCTACCACCAGGCAAAGCCCTGCAATGGCCACCGCCGGACGGGTTATAAATCTTACCGCTTTTTCCCAGTATGTATCTTCGCTGCGCTGCATTTTGGCCATAAGCCTTGTAAACAAATAAGGCCTTGCACCAGCCCTTGCGGAACCATCGGCACTGTTAAGTGCATCTTCTACCATTTTGTCAATATTGCTGTTCATATCCATTTATTATCAATTACCTTTTTTATAAAATTCCGTCAATTCTTTTCGGAGGTTTGCTTTTGCCCTGCCCATAAGTGATTCCACAGCAGCAAGTGTCGTATTCATCACGGCTGCTATTTCCTGGTAACTCAATCCTTCCAGCTTGTGCAGTGTAAAAGCAGCCCTTTGTTTATCAGGGATTTTTTTTAATGCACTGAACAACCCCGCGGCACTTTCTTTTCTTTCCAATATTATACCGGGATGCTGAAAGTCGGGTGCATGAAATTCCTCATTCCCAGCATCACCCAACAACCGCTGAACAAAAGCAAATCTTTTTTTCCGCTTTTTCTTTCGCTCATGATCCAATGCCTTACTTACTGCAATGCGGTAGAGCCATGTGGAAATTTTCGAATCTCCTTTAAAAGAACTTATCGACTGAAAGACCTGGATAAACACTTCCTGTGTAATGTCATCCGCCGCATTGTCATCCTGCACCATACTCACCACCGTATTGTATACTATATCCTGCCATTCCTCCACCAGCTTTTTAAAAGCCATTTCATCACCCCGCTGCAGTTGTTCAATTAATTCCGGTTGCTTCAAAACTTGTTAATTATTATTTCCGGTCTAAAATTAACTAAAACCCGCCAAAGCCTCCACGTTCCCTGTTGCCGCCGCCATTGTTGCCAGCTGGCGGTTTTGCCGTACCAAAATTTTTAAGCTTATAGCTGAACGTAAGCATAAAATACTGCCGCAATACCTGGTTCTGCACATCTTCTATATAAGTCTCCGTAACCGTGCGCACAATACTCTGGTTTTGTTTCAGCAGGTCAAATACCGAAAACTTCAGCTCACCCTGCTGGTTCTTAAGAAATTTCTTTCCCACCGCTGCATTCCACAACCAGTAACTCTGGTTAAAACCATCAGTAAGGCCGCTGTATTTTTGATTGCTCACATCATTCTGCACAAACCATCCTTTTTTACTAAGCAGGTTCAGTTGCGCCCCGGCCGACTGGTTGATATAATTATTATTCAATTGAGGCTGAATACTGTTTTTAACCACATTAAAATTTGCAGAGTACGAAACATTAAAATCAATAAACTCGCTGATATTACTGGCTATCACCAGGCCGCCATTGTATGTGTAAGATTTTGACTGGTTGAGAATATTGTTAATCAACCCGGGCGTTTTTGTATAGGAGGCGCCCGCATTAATACTGATATTTGACTTGATGAACTTCATCGGTATTGCATAGGTAAA
>JANMDL010000848.1:0-4666 GCA_031376295.1 Chitinophagales bacterium | reverse complement strand
ATTACCTATGCCATTATCATTACAATAAGCAGGCAGGCCGCTTACCGTGCTGGCCAAAGTTATTTGAGCATCGGCAATGCTGTAATATTCTTTTTCAGTGGCGACTTTGGCAGGTTCCAGGCTGGCTACCGGGTATTTGTCAGTTTGCAACTTATCCGTTACCACTGCCCGTATATTGCCTAAATGATCCTTTAAAAAATAATCAAAAGCCATACTGGTAAATGCACCGCTGCTTACACCATTTGTTCTCCCATACTTTACGCAAACAGATTCATTATCAACACATCTGATGCACTTAACAGGCTGTTGCTGCATTTTATGCCAAACGAAAGTAATTTTTACCATAATACACAGTGGTATAATACCGGCGGATAGCAGATGCTGTATATTTCATTAATTAAACAATTTATCCGCCGGTAAAAGGCATTTTAAAGGTGTTAAAAATAAACCGGGCAACTATAGTGTTGCCCGGATAACTTATTTTACAATTTAGTTTTTTATTGATAATCAGCATTTTAAGTTGTTCAAGAAAGGCCACTAACACATCCGGCACATTACCCAAAGGGATAATAGTCATTTTGTTTCATCAGTTATTTCGAATGTCCGAGGAAATTTCATTTATTTTTTTGCTTTGATCTTTAGGAATAAATTTACGATACACTTCATTGGTAGATAAATCAATAAGTGAATCTCCATACTTCTTAAATTGGTGTTTGCTTAAATAATTTTCACTAAATAGAGAAAAAAGCGCATTATTAATGACTGATATCTCAAAATAGTTTGAATTAGCCATACCTACATTGTAAATTTTCGATATAGTATAGTTTCCAATACATAAAGAAATACATTTAGGCTTATGCTTGGTAATTACTTCGTAATAAACTTTTTCAATTTCAAGTAATCGTTTATAAAACTTCGCACCTAAACTATCTTCAATGCATAATTTAATATCATCGCTGTAACTAAATCGGTTTAACGGTTCATAGTTAAATCCTCTTATACTATTTTTAAATGCCCTTTCATTAACGACTTTAATCTTGTTCTTTACAAAGTACTTGTTCCTTTCAAGGTTAATATTATTTTCCTTTACATCAAGACCAAGACTGTCAGTGATTACTGTTTCAAACAGTAAAGTGCTATCATTATATAATATCTTCCCCTGAGTATATTTCTCAAAAACTGCATCAGGTTGCATAACAGCGCTTTCAAATCCTTCAAAATAATTATCATCAGTTATTTTTATGAGCTTAGTTGACAAGTCATTTTTGCTATAATAAAATTCATGCGTCTTAGATAACTTACCCGTAAATATCAAAACAAAAAGGTATAAAAACATAAATTAATTTTTTTGAGTTTTATAAACTATTTCTCTCTTAGGAGGCACGGTATTATTAATATTCTTCGAATCATCGGGCAGGGTATACCCCTGGCTGTAGTATAAGTCTCTTACTTTTTTATGATCAACTGTAACACCATAAAAAGCACCCTCACGGTCATAAGCTCTATACTCATCCTTCATATCATGCAATGAGCTAATTCTATCTTCAGGTTTATTAAAGTATGTCAAAGGATTACTTATATCAAATGTACCTGAAGGTATAAAAGACATCTCTCCAGCTAAGAAATCATAACCATGCTTCATCTCATGAATTAAAGCGTCATATCTTTCGGTTTTAAATCCTATCATTACAGCCTGATTGTCCTTTGAATATGTTGTCACGCCCAAGGCTCCATTAGCAAAGGGGTCATCTCCTGAAAACTCTTTTACCATAAACAATTGCTTATCACTTTCCATTCTACTTATTTCATAGGAAGCCGTATTCATTTCCGAATTCATTGCAGTATTTTCTTTAAGCTGCCCTTTTAATGATTTTACGGCTCCTTTGTCTCCAGCTTTTTTTGCTGTAGCTATTTTTCTTTTTAAGTCCGCACGTTCGCTATTTAATTCCTTTTTCCGTGTTTCAATACCTTTTTTTAAAGCATCTATAATTTTCTGCGAGTCCTCATCAAATATATCTCCCAACGGATCATTAAATTTTACAGGGTTGTTACCCATACTATTATAAGGTGTCAACCCAAAGAATGATTCCCCTTTAGGGTCTATTTGCCACCATCGCCCTATCTGTGGGTCATTAGTTCTGTAAAAAGCGTCATACGTATTTATATCAAAGTCATTATTTTGTTCAATACTATTAAACTTCCTCTTATTCTCCACCTTCCCAGCAGCCTTACTACTTATCCCCGCAATTACCAACCCAAAAGGATAATAATGTGTTTCCTCCAAAAGTGCTCCCCTAGTATGCACCACTTCAAAATTATCAAAGAACACATTGATACTGCTTTCGTTGCTGCAATACATGTAAATATACCCATTTTTCGGCACAACAATATTTTGCAAAAAATGAGGTTTTATACCGCCGCTTTGCGCACTGTTTACCGGGTCGAACCCACCGCTTACAAATTTAAACTGCTCATCAAACAAAATATAGCATATCCCCGCTTTTACATTATTATTAACATTTGCAGGGTTACCGTTGCTAAAGGCATTCAGCGGGTTTACGGTGCCGCCCGTATTGCTGTTTAATGCACTGCTGGTGGCCCCATGTGTTACCGCTGGGTTGCTGCTGCCGCTGCCCAAAAAAGCACCGATAAGGTCGGCAGCGGTAAAAGGGGTATTGCTTACTGTGCCACTGCTGTACTCGTAATAACTTTTACCCAGCACATCTAATTTATCCCCCGCCATTACTTTTAATACCATCCCCAGCCCGGTGCGGTTGCTGCTGTTTATCTGATACATTTGCTGGCTGTTGGTATTAGGGTTGCCAAAAGTATTGGGGTTATTGGTGCCATTATCGTTTGCATAAACGGGCGCACCAGAAGGCTTTGGCACCACGTAGTTACTGTTAATATCATAATAGGTTTTTTCCTTCTCCACCGGGCTGCCTGTACCTGTGCCTTCCAGTGTGGCGGTGGGGTACACATCCGCCTGCAACTCATCCGTTACCACTGCCCGTATATTGCCCAGGTGGTCTTTTAAAAAATAATCAAAAGCCATACTCGTAAATACCCCGCTGCTGTTCAGCACCGGCCGCATACGGCCCTCCTCATGCCCTATCAGTTGCAGCACGTCGTTTTCGTACACGGCAGCGCCAATATAGGTGGTAGTGGCAGCCTGTTTTTTGCCGCCCCCATTTTATACAGGCTTTGCCACAATATTTACACTCCATAAAAAACCAACTAAATGAATACACGAATACGCAAAAGCTATGTTTGTGGGTCTTCGTTAATAAAAAAAATACATTGAGTTCCGTAAAATAAAAAAAGGAGACTAAAATAATCTCCTGTAAACGCTATCTTTTAAAGCCGCAATTGAAAACCAACTATTTGAGTACATAACCGGTTAAAATAGCAATAAATTTTGGAGAGTCTTTTTAAGAAAGCCATCTGGATTAACAAAAAAAAGTCCTTTCTTTTTAAATAAAGACATTGTTGGATTTGAGTATACCGTATCAATTTTTTGGGGCAATGAAAATCTAACAAATGCGAAAGCATGATCAAATCCAATAGAGTCAACTCTTGAGACAACAGTATCTCTTAGACTTTGGATTGAATTTGAGATAAATCTACTAATATTCCTGCCTCTAATATCAATAGTATCAATCATTTCTTTTTCTGCCCAAAAATTTTTCTCCATAACCTGATGGGGATAGTCGACGTCTGAATTTAATACCAAAACTATCCATCTAGGTTCATTAGCATTCTGCTTAACTTTTGGGGATGAGTTATTAAGAAAAACAGTAATTAAGCTAAAGAAAATTATTAGTTTCATAATTGGCTAAATTTAATAAATAGAAAATTTCCGGAAGCTCTTAGGCAAGATATATTGCGGTTTTGCCGTTTCGTACCTTTCATTGATAATATAATTTGATCGCTCATCTTCTCCAATATTCCTGTTAACTTGATTGGCCAGTTTCAGCGTTACGTATTTCTCTTCAGCATTTTTGAATCTTTCAGGATCACTCCTCATGCTAACATCGGCTTTCCTACTCACAAACCCTGTATGGTCAAACATGTCATTGTAAGCATGCAGCATCTCATGTGACATTAGTGAAGTAAATGAATTTGCGCCTTCTGTCCCATCTGATTTGTCAAATAATATCCCTTTATTGTCAATCATTGATATTGTTTTATTGTTCGAGTTATAATTGTTCCCTTTATTCTCATCATCTTGTTGCCAAATAGTGAGAGTATTCGTTTTATCGTCAATCAAAGCATCTAAAATATTCACTGTTTTAGTAGAAGCCCCTTCGCCTACAGTTATATTCATTGCATCAGATTCGTGTAATTTGTCAAGTGTATTAAACACATTTTGGATAAATTCAGGAGTGCCTTCTGCAAATTTTCTGTCTTTTTCATAAGCATATGTCGATTTGTTTTTCCCATCCTGCCAATCAATAACTATTTCTCTTCCATCTGGATCAATATAAAGAATAGGATTGTTTATGGTGTAATTGTAAGAGGAAAAGCTTAGGTATTTTTCTGCGTATGGATCAGGAGTAAGCCACCTCCCCACCTGCGCATCATACATCCTCGCCCCATAGTCTAACCACTCCAACCCGCTCCCATCACTAAACTCCTTGCTCTGCAACTCCTTACCATTGTACTT
>JANMDL010000847.1:0-2413 GCA_031376295.1 Chitinophagales bacterium | reverse complement strand
ATTACCTATGCCATTATCATTACAATAAGCAGGCAGGCCGCTTACCGTGCTGGCCAAAGTTATTTGAGCATCGGCAATGCTGTAATATTCTTTTTCAGTGGCGACTTTGGCAGGTTCCAGGCTGGCTACCGGGTATTTGTCCGTCTGTAACTCATCCGTTACCACTGCCCGTATATTGCCCAAATGGTCTTTTAAAAAATAATCAAATGCCATGCTGGTAAATGATGGCCGCCGCCATTGCCGAAGCACTGGAAGTATCGTTAGATTATCTGGTGGGTAACTCCGATTTGCTTTTAGAAAAAAACGTAGTGAATAAAATTATGGATATTCAAAAACTGGGGACTGAAGATAAAGCCCATGTTTTTGCCATGCTGGATGCTTTTCTTAGAGACCATAAAGCTAAAAAAGCTTACGCTTCGTAAAGCAAGTAAAGCCCGGCAGTGCCGGGCCTTGTAACTATTTCATCATCTTCAAATTAAATTCTTTGCAAATGTCTTCAATCAAAGCATAACCGGCTTTCAAGTAATTATATTTTTCATTGTCTGGAAATGATTTTTTTATGGCTCCATCCATACTTATGTACTCAACCCATGTTTTAGATTTATGATTAAAAGCTAATAATAAACTTTTAGTATGGGAGCTAACTACATTCGGGCATTCACTAACTAAGTATCTGTTTGCCATAGAATAAATAAAAAATCGTTTCAGCAAATACTTGCTTGTAGTACTAAGACAAGCAGAGAATAAAATTGAATCATTAACAATTTGGGTAATGTTAATTTTCTCAGCACTGTCAATTGTTATATGATATGCTTCTTTTTGATTCATTTGACCAAAAGAGTTAATCAGCAATATTTCATAATTGTGACCATCTGTTTTTTTGACCTTCTCATAAATATCATTAATTAATCCTGCCTGTTTAAAATAAAACGGCTTTTCTGCAACTTCGGTAATCAAACAGCCTTGTGCTAATCCGGATACACTTTCTAAAATCAACCCGGCTATAACAATCATCCTAATTAATATCTTACTCATGTTGTATTCCATGTTCGGCATAAATATCAAATTTCGTATTCATATAATAGTCTTTTGTATGCGGTGGAGCCAACTTATCAAGGTTAGTCTCTACAGGCACATATAAAGCCCTACCGTTACTCATCACCATTTGTTTTCCCGCACCTCCAAAATAAGTTTGACTAAGCGCAATTCCATTAAAAGAATTACTACCGGAGTTAATTAACTCAGAAAGCACAATATTTTCAATATGTGAAGCGCCGAGCTCTTTTTTATTATTATAATTGACGACTTCAGTCGTATGGTTATTCAGAGCATCGGTAGCCTTATCCGAACTCATGCCAAAAGTTGAAGGCATCCTGCCGGGAGGGGCTGATTCCAAATTATATTTACGTCTAAATCCATGTCCCGTTTCATGTGCTACCTGTGAGACAGTGCTAAACTTTTCATTTCCTCCCTGATTAGGGTCTTTACCATGAATAGAAATGCTCATATCATACCCTTTTTCTGTCTTTGTCGTTGCACCGCCGCTTGTAGAATTGGAAGCTATATATTTAAAGGTTTGCTTATCTTTTTTAAAGTCATTGTACATCTTTCTGAATGATTCTGAATGTCGCCGCATTTGCCTGATTTCTCTTTTAAATTGCCTGAACTCTTTCTTTGTTACGCCCTCGCCTCTTTCGTATTCTACAACATCACCCAACAGGTCAATCCCACTAATAGGATTATTATTCATCGCAGCATAGGGGCTTATGGCAAGCCCTGATTCAGGCTTAGGGTCTATTTGCCACCATCTGCCTATCTGCGGGTCATGGGTACGATAGAACGCTTCATAAATATTTAAATCAAAAACTGTGTTAGATTCATAGCCTTGATACTTCTTCTTATTCTCCACCTTCCCTGCTGCCTTACTGCTTATTCCAGCCATCACCAACCCAAAAGGATAATAATGCGTCTCCTCCAGCAGCGCACTGCGGGTATGTACCACCTGTATGTTATCAAAATATACGTTCACCGGGCTTTCATTGCTGCAGTAAATATACACATATCCGTTTTTAGGTACTGTTAAATTTTGTAAATCTGCAAAATGCTCTTTGATGCTGCCATTGCTGCCCACCATACTAATTTTGTAATCTACCGCTTTAAATTGCTCGTCAAAAAAGATAATATTTACAAATGCCTTTGGTTTGCTGGTATTGGCATTGCTTTGGCTGGCCTGCTCTGTAAACATGCTGCTGATGCCCGCTGTGCCACCGGGGGTATTTATTTGTGCGCCGGTAACTGCACCGTGGGTAGCGGTAACCCCACCACCAGGTGTGCTAAGCAGCCCGTTTAACAAATCTAAAATAGGTATGCCGCTGTTGCCACTGCTGCCGCTGGTATTCTGGTTGTAATAGCT
>JANMDL010000846.1:0-3071 GCA_031376295.1 Chitinophagales bacterium | reverse complement strand
ACAATGTAAATCCCATCGAGTGGCTTACCTACGTGTTTGAAAACATCAACGACCATAGAATAAATGCTATAGAGGATTTGCTGCCGCAAAATTATGCTGCACTAATCAATAAGTAAAGAAGGGGTGCGTGGAAGGGATACGTTGCCGTACATTTAGTGTAGGTGCAGTTTGTTTAGCCTGAACAGCTTTTTTGGGGCAGTATGTGGTACAAAGGGATTGTGTTTACTGCTATTGTGATAGGTTACTTTTATTATTAATTAAGTGAATTTTCGGAAAGAGGGGGCATGAGAATGTACCCTTTTTTTATAGCTTTAGAAAGGCAAATATTCTTTAAAATTTCACATTTGAACTGTAAACGTACCCTACATCCCCCTTTTTTGTCTTGATTAACATCCAGTTGCCCTCAATCGTAAAGGCATCAAACTGCTCATTTTCATAGATTGTATTAACAACTTCAGATTCTTTTGAAGCCTTGCTGCGTATATATAGAAAGCCATCATTATCGTTTATGGTGAGGTTCTGATAAAGGGGCTGTTTGTTCATTACAAATGCCTGTTTGTATTGGTTGTTGTTTTTTGAGCCGTCCTTACGTTTTGAAGTAGCATTAGAAACTGTTTCCCTGAATGATTTATAACCACTATATGCTGGCCCAAAAGCAATAAAAAAGCCACCGACAAGCATAATTACTGCCATTATTGGATTGTTCTTTATCCATTTCATCATTTTGTCATAAGTAGTAATTTTAGCTGTACTCATAGTTGCTCAATTTGAATTATTAGTTCAGCGAATATAATTAGAAAAGGATAATCAACCAACAACCACAGGTCAATTATCCTTTTTTTGCCTTTTACTTAATAAATATCAGGTTGTCTATGCTGTTAATATAATCCGTTATTTTCTGAAATTCCGTAAGCAAATTGTTAGAAATTTGTCCAGCCATCCCGACTTGAAAAGGCTGTTCAAATTTGAGCAGCCTTATTTTTTTAAAACACTGAAATGGCACACTACGTTTATATTCTTAAAAGTCTCCGTGATTTAAAGTATTATGTTGGCGAAACGCCCGATATACAGGCAAGGCTGGAATATCATAATGCCGGTAAACAACGCTCTACCAGGCATAGAACACCATTCATACTAATCCTTACAGAAGAATTTGCAAACAGAACGCTTGCCTTAAAAAGAGAGAAGCAAATTAAGAGCTGGAAAGGGGGAAACATGTTTAAAGCTTTGATTGCCGGGACGTAGCCCCGCTCAGGCGGGGCACACGTCTGGGGGGGCTGGTCGCAAGTTCGAATCTTGTCGTCCCGACTTGAAAAAAAGCAGTTCAGCAATGGGCTGCTTTTTTTTGTAGCGCCCAGATCTGTGGGGCCACGCTGTGGCTTGGTAGTCACCGATGCTGCGAAATCTGGGTTTAATACATAATTCCAAATAAATTCGCATCTTTACGTTATTGACAATTGTAAAAAAATGCGCTTACGCTCATTCCTCTTTTTCATTTTCCTTTCTACTGTTGGCCATGCCCAGTACGAGGGCATGCTGCACAAAACATTTAAAGAAAAAACCCCCGCACTGGTGCATTTTTACGGGAATGTTTTAAAAATAATGGGCCCCGCTTTTCCGGGGCAGGATTCCATTATAGCATCCCTCAGGGCTTTTGGTAAAAAGCATCAGGATGAATCACTGGTTGCAGAAGCCTCGCTGGCTGCCGCCTGGATGCAGGCCGTGCAAAGCCCCATTGGGAGCCTGGATGATAAGGGCATGCTTGAGTTTATTGAAGACCGGCAACAGGCAAAAGACGCCGTAAGCCTGGCCCGGACCTGGCGCATGCTGGGCGATCAGTATTGGCAAAAGAACCATGATTATGAAACGGCACTGGAGTGCTATTTTAAAAATATTGAAGCCGGTAAGGGTTTGGCGGAGGATGTATATCCCGAAAAAATGTACGATTATTCCTCGTTAGGCAATATCTATTACCATTTTAAGGAGTACAGGCAGGCCATGGTGTATTTAAAGCAGGCGCTTACTTACGAACCGCCCTTTACAAGGGCTGTTATACAAAGTGATATCAGAAATACGCTGGGCTTGTATTACCAAAAAACCGGTAACATGGATTCTTCCGATTATTATTTCAATGAAATTTTACAAAACGAAACAGACCGCCACGAAGAATGGAAGGGCATTGCCATGGGCAACCTGGGGTACAATTATTTTTTGCGGGGCCAGTATGCAAAAGCCATCCCTATGCTGGAGCAGGATATGGCCATTGCAGCCAAATATAATACGCCGCAGGTGGCCAATGAATCCATCATCTGGCTGGCCACGATTTATTTAAAGCAAAATAATATTAACAGGGCGGAAGCATTGGCCCGGCAGGCGGAGCAATTTATTATTGAAAAAAAAGTGCATTTCGACCAATACGAGTTTTTATACCCGGTACTGAGCAAACTGGCCGCCGTCAAAGGTGATTTTGTTAAAAGCCAGGTCTATCTTGATTCCGCACTTTTTGTAAAGGACAGTGTGGCGAAAAAATTCAACGCCCTGCGACTGGCCAGGGCCGAGCAGAAAGAGGAGACGGTCAGAAGGCATCTGCAATTAGCAGCCCTTGAGCAGGAGAAGGCCAACAAAACCCGGCAACGCAATATCCTTATTGGCTTCCTGCTCATTTTAACCGGTCTTGCCATCTACATTTACCGCCTTATTCAGCGCAGGCATAAGCAGGAGCAATTGGTAAAGGATTTAGAATTGAAAGAAAAAGAAACCGAATTGAGTACGGCACAGCAGCAACTGAAAGACTTTACAGCAAATTTTCACGAAAAAGCCAGGTTGCTGGAACAATTGGAAGCCCAACTGCAATCAAAAGGAACAGAGGAGGCACAACTGCTGGAACAATTGCAGCAAAGCACCCTGCTTACCGATGAACAATGGGCCAGCTTCCGGCAGGTATTTGATAAAGTACATGGCGGTTACCTGATTCGCTTAAAGGAAAAACTGCCCGACCTTACCCCTGCTGAAATACGCTATATGGCCCTGGCAAAACTCAGGTTCAGTAATAAAGAAATGGCCTCGGCACT
>JANMDL010000843.1:0-8225 GCA_031376295.1 Chitinophagales bacterium | reverse complement strand
GTTACCTCACCATGTTCCTGTCCATGATTTTTGTCTTTCTGGGTATCAGGCATTACAGGGACAGGATTAACGGCGGCAGCCTCAGCTTTGCACAGGGACTGAAGATTGGTATCCTCATCGTATTGATACCGGCGATATTCTTTGGCCTGTTTGACATATTATACACAGAAGTGATAAAACCCGACTGGCTGGACACCTATTATGCAGCGTATATGGAAAGGATAAAGGCAAGCACTCCACCGGAAAAGCTTGCAAGGGCACTCGAAAAAGCAAACAGGGAAAAAGAAATATTTGCCAACCCTGTTTACCAGTTCCTGCTGATGTCGGCCACCGTTTTTATCATCGGGTTGATGGTGACCATTATCTCCGCCTTAACATTGAGAAGAAAACCAACTACAGTATAATCATAAAAATTAAAGTCATGTTTAATTTACCAATACCAAAACTGGGAGAAATTACAGCGTTTACTATAACATCTCCCGATTTAGATAAATCGCTGCACTATTATCAAAAACTCGGCTTTGCCGAAGTGATGCGGTCCGATTTTCCTTTTCCGTGGATACAGGTGAGCGATGGGGCCATACTCATTATGCTGCGGAAAAGCGATGACCCCTATATTGCTTTAACATATTATGCAAAAGACATTGCAGCCAGTGTAAAAGTGGTGGAGGATGCGGGCATTGTATTTACTGAAACACCAGCCGCCAATGACATGGTAAAGCGCTATCTGTTTCAATCACCTGATGGACTGACGGTGAGCCTGGTAAATATAATGGATGGGTTTAAGCGGCCGCCCGGCCCCACCATGCTTACCATGCCGCAGGAAGATTATTTTAATCCGGAGAAATATGTAAATAAAACCTGCGGACTGTTTGGTGAATTTGCCCACCCGGTGAAAGACCTTGAAGCCTCCCTTGCCTTTTGGGAAAAGCTGGGCTTTATTGCGCTTTCAAAAACGCCAGGTGCAAGTCCCTGGGCAATACTGTCTGACGGGCTTTCTGTGGTAGGGCTGCACCAGACAACCGAATTTGATTATCCTGTAATCACCTTTTTTGCTGCAGACATAAAAGCCAAAATTGAGCAGCTTATACAAAACGGTCTGGAAAATTTTTCGGTACACAGTCCGGGTAATATTGTGCTTACAACACCAGAGTAGCAAAAAATAAATTTATTTAATTGGGGAATGTGATGCAGTACAAAGCAAATCAACAATAATAATATTTCATTCATCAAAAAATCAATATTATGCGTTTACTTATATTTATTTCCCTCGCAATACTCGGCTATGGCTGCACCGGCACAAAAGGCGTTACCACCACCGCATCCGGCCAATTGAATGGCATCTGGATACCTGTAAAGCAGGAAATTGGCGGCAAAGAATTGCCCAAAGCAATTTATGAAACACAAAAACTCGTCATCAGCGACAGCAACTATACCGTTGTTGCAGAAAGTGTTGACAAAGGCATAGTGCATTACAACGGCGATAAAATGGATATTTATGGTAAAGATGGTATTAATAAAGGAAAGCATTTTACTGCGATTTATAAAATTGAAAACGGTGAATTGACAGTGTGCTACAATTTACTGGGTACCATTTACCCAACCTCTTTTGATACCAAGGGCAAACCGATGCATTTTATGTCGGTATTTAAAAAGAATTGATATTCGGGGAATTTGCTGATATAGCCATCTGACCCAGGTCTTTCGAAAGTTGACCCAGGCTTTTATTCTTGCCTGGCTTTGCCTGGATTTATTGACACCCATACCACCCCTGTCACCGATACAACACACTTCGTCTGCCGCAGGGCTACTGCCCTGTTGCCCCTGTTACTTTTTGCAGCTATTGTTTGCCAGGCAGCAGCCTGGTTGCGCCAATTGAAAAAAGCAAAGTTGCCAGAACATTTATTTTTTAAAATATATCTGCACCCTAGCATTTTGCCATATTTCCTGCGGATTTTTTCCGGCGTTTAATGGGCGGCTGCCGCCAAAACTTGTAACAGAAGTAATACGTGATGGATTAATATGCCGGGATACAAGGTACCGTTTTACAATGTCAGCCCTTTCCATTGCCAGGTTTTCGCAAAATGTATGTACACCTTCTTTGCTGAAGGCGTGTCCTTGTATTGAAATAGTGTATAACACATCCTGTTTTAGTACAGCCACTACACTATCCAGGCTGCTGTATGTAAAAGATGACAAATACGATTGCTGGTTTTCAAAAGGAACAATCACCATTCCGGTATCGGGGCAACCATTACTGGCCCTGTAACCAAACTTATCTGCACAGGCATCAGTTGAGTCTGCAATGCCATCTTCATCCCGGTCGTAAATTATTGGTGGAGGTGGCTCGGGGTAATTAATTTTCAGTTCCACCCTGCAATTAACAGGATTCCCGTATTTATTGCGGCTATTATTTACAGTAATTGTTTTGCCCATCCCTTTTACCATCAGCAAACGGGATTCATTAATGCCCCTGCCCAATATATAATCCCGTACAAAATCGGCCCTGTTGCTGGCTAAGTATTTGCAAATGGTATCACTGCCTTCATCAAAATGTGCGTAACCCAAAACAGAGATGGTAATACCCTCGTCTTTAAAAAGCAGGTTCACCACACTGTCAATTACTTCAAAAGTATTTTGATCGTAAAGAGCGGAGCGTTTAAATTCAAAAGGTACCAGTATAAGTCCGGAGTCCTTTGGGGGATATTCAGTAAGGCAAAATTTATACACAATGCTTATGCACTTATCCGGCCCTGCATATAAAAAAGCAGGAATCGAAAAAACCATACACAATAAAACTATTTTTTTAATACTCATTATACCGGTAAAACTGCATTTTAAAAACCTGCCGGCATTTGCCATAACCATGCAATCAATACCACCTGCTTCAAGCCAATTTCATGCCAGTTGACATTCACCCCCCTCATCCGGTGCAGGGCCTCAGCCCTGTTGCCCGGTAATTACTAAACCATTTCACTCAATACCCACCTTACGCCCCACCCTTGTCAGCCCCACCACCGACACCACACACCACACTGCCTCCAGCACCACAAAGGGCCAGTAATCGATCAACCAGGAAGCATAGCAGGCCAGCGCCGCACCGGCTGCGTTTAATACAAAAAAAGATTTCCCCTCTTTCAGCAGGTTAAAAGTATTGCAGAAGTACGCCACCAGGATTAACCCAACGCCGATGGTGCCGATAATATCATTGTATTGCATACCACAAAAGTACCGAAAAACACCGGGGAAAATTGTCCATGCTATTGCGTGCATACTCCATTCTTTACCGTGCAGGTTCGTTCCATCTTTGCATTGTCAATAACGACAAAACAAAAATTAAAAAATACAATCATGACACGTTTAACAGCAGTAAATCCCGATACAGCAACAGGCAAAGCAAAAGACCTCTTCACCGCCGTTAATGGCAAACTGGGCATGGTACCCAACATGATGCGCACCATGGGCAGCTCCCCTGCCCTGCTGGAGGGGTACCTGAATTTTAGTGGTGCATTGGGCAACGGTACCCTCGGTGCAAAAACCGGCGAACTGATTGCGCTGGCAGTGGCCGAAAGCAACCAGTGCGATTACTGCCTTTCTGCCCATACCTATATCGGTACCAACCTGGCGGGTATTGATGCAGATGCGCTTACTGCCGCAAGGGATGGCCATTCAGCCAATGCCAAAACCAATGCAGCACTGCAGTTTACAAAAACATTAGTAGCCAAAAAAGGACTGGTGAGCAATGAAGATGTAAACTACATCAAAGCAGCAGGCTTTACCGAAGGGGAAGTAGGCGAAATTGTGGGCCATGTGGCGCTGAACATCCTCACCAATTACTTTAATAATACTGCCAATACTGCCATTGATTTTCCGGTGGTGGAAGCAGTTGAAGCATCATCTCATTAAAAAACGATTTAAAAATAAACAAAATGAAAAAAGTAAAATTATTTACAGCGGCAGCAGTATTATTGTTAACGGCTAACTTCGCACTGGCACAGGTAGCCCCGGTTGATAAAAACAAACTGGCCAACGGTGGGTATGATGTGGTGGGGTATTTTTCGGCAAACAAAGCCATTAAGGGAGTAAAGAAATTTACAGCCACTTACAATGGTGCCATTTACCATTTTTCCAGTAAAAAAAATCAGGCCGCATTTAAAGCAGCTCCCGGGCAATACCTGCCCCAATGCAACGGCTACTGCGCCTGGGGTGTATCAGAAAAAAGCACGAAATTTCCAGTAAACCCTGAAACATTTAAAGTAACCGATGGCAAATTGTACCTCTTTTTTAATGGAGATTTTAACGGACAGCCATTTAACACATTGACCGAATGGAACAAGGATGAAAAAAAACAGTTAAACAGCATAAAAGCGAATTGGGATAAAATAAAAGATACTAATTAAGTAACTTTGTTACAACCGGCAGGGCAATAATAACCCTGCCGGTTCTTTTTAAAAAATTGCACATGAGTACTGAACAAAAACTTCCCCTGCCGCCTTTTACCGAAGCAACTGCAAAGCAAAAAATACAACTGGCAGAAGATGCCTGGAACAGCAAAGACCCGGAACGTGTATCGAAAGCTTATACCATTGACAGCGAATGGCGCAACCGCCACCAGTTTATCAACGGCAGGGAGGAAATTATTGTCTTTCTTACCGCTAAATGGGAAAAGGAACTTGATTACAAACTGAAAAAAGAATACTGGGCACATACCTGCAACAGGATTGCGGTGCGCTTTGAATATGAGTACCATGATGCAGCCGGCAACTGGTACCGGGCTTATGGCAACGAAAACTGGGAGTTTGACGAAAACGGCCTGATGGCAAAACGCTATGCCAGCATCAACGATTTGGCCATTGATGAAAAATACAGGAAATTGCGCTGATACATAAAACTTGAAAAATGAACTTACAGGATACGGTTACAACAAATTTACAAAGGCTCGGCATAACATTACCGTCGCCACCATTGCCCGGCGGCAATTATGTACCTGTAAATATTGTAAAGGATATTGTGTATGTGGCCATACAATTGCCCAAAGCTGAAAACGGCAGTATGTACACAGGCAGGCTGGGCAGCGACCTGGATACTGCAGATGGCTATAAAGTGGCAGAATTGTGTGCATTGAATGTGCAGGCACAGGTAAACCAGTTTGTTGGTTTTGAAAAACTGCTTGCCCTCAATCATTTTGATGCTTATTACCAGGCTGCTGATGGCTGGGATGATTCACCCTTAGTTATCAACGGCGCATCCGACTTGTTCCTGGCTGCACTGGGTGATACGGGCAAACACACAAGGGCTATTTTTGGTGTACACAGCCTGCCACGGAATTTTGCAGTTGGCATCACGGCTACATTTACGTTACGTTAAAAAAAACACATGCACACATCAGCACACACACTGGTCAATCCTCAAAACGGTAACCTTGCTTTCAAAATATTTTCGTTTGACGATAATACCTGCTTTGACCATATACAACGGCACAACTATTACTCCATCGTCTGGATAACAAAGGGAAGCGGTCATTTAAGGGTAGATGTGTCTGCCTACGATTTTGACAATGGTGGTATGTTTTTCTTTTCGCCCTACCAGCCTTTTATGATTGAAAAAGCCACAAACATTGCAGGTACTGCCCTGCATTTTCACCCTGATTTTTTTTGTGTGCACAAGCACCAGGCCGAGGTTGCCTGCAACGGCATACTGTTCAACAATATTTACGAGCCGCCTTTTATCACCATTGATGAAACGGCAGCCGTTTCCATAACCGGCTTACTGCAGCAGATGATTACTGAAATGCAGAACGCAGCCCTGGCACAGTATGAGCTGCTGGTATCTTATCTTAAAATTTTACTTATTACTGCTACAAGAATAAAGGTGAACCAGCAACCGCTTGCCATGGTGCAAGCAGCATCCATCAAAGAACCATTTGTGCTGCAAACGCTCAAAGATGCCATTGAAGCCAATTACCGTACCAAGCATTCGGCCAGCGACTATGCAAGTATGCTGAATATTTCGTCAAAGGCCCTGGCCAAGATTACCAAAAATTATTTTTCCAAAACACTCAGCCACCTGATTGCCGAACGTATCATTATCGAAGCAAAAAGGGAACTGTACCTTACCAGCAAACCAGTAAAGCAGATCGCTTATGAACTGGGTTATGATGATGAATTTTATTTCAGCCGGTTTTTTAAATCCAATGCCGATGTATCGCCACAATTGTACAGGGATACGGTGGGACATGGCATGGGTGGATGACTCTAACAATTAATGCTGCAAATAAAAACAGGTTACCCAAAGCTGTACTTTAAGTAACCTGTTTACTGTTTATACAATACTTACTGAATCACTAATTTTCCATTGTATATTTTTTCACCTCCTGCCGATTCAATTGTTACGGAATAAATTCCGGGGGCTAATTGCGGCAGACTGATGTATTCATTGTTTTGGTTGGCAGGTATGATATGTGTGTGCAGTTGCTGACCCACCATATTATACAGCCTTACTGTCCATTGCGGATGCAGCCCTTCCGAAACATTTACGTTTACATATTTGCCTGCCGGGTTGGGAAAGATAAGTATCTGCTGCTTATCTTTATTTACCCTGATGAGTACCACCACCGAATAAGTAAACCTTCCATCGGCATCTACCTGTTTCAGCCGGTAGTAATTAGCCCCTGTTTTAAACAGTGGATCTGCAAAGCCATAATCGTTGCTGGCACTGCTGTTACCCTTTGCTTCCACACGGCCAATTTTTACAAACCGGGCACCATCTTCACTCCTTTCCACATCAAAATGGCTGGCATTTATTTCCTGTGCCGTATTCCATTTTAACTGTACTGCATTGCCCACCAGCCTGCCGTTGAAAGCCGTGAGTGTTACTGGTATAACGCCGCCACCACCCGGTCCAACAGGCTTCTCCAGTATTTCAATGTACGCTGTATCTGTTTTACCCTGCCAGGTAGCCCTGAAATTATCAAAACCAACTACCTGACCTATTACGGTGTTGGGTCTGACGCTGCTCATCCTTACATTTACATCATCCACCACATAAGCAATACCTTCTGCATTGGAAATATCCCTTACCGTATCTGAATAATAGCCGGTCACCTTCAGCCACAGGCTATCGCCTTTGTACACTTTCAGGCTGCGCTTATTGGTAATACTGATACTATCCAGCGTTACACCTAAAGGCGCTGCTACATTGATGTAAGCAGAATCAAAGGTTGATTTACCAAGATTATCAAAGCCTACTGCTACAATGTACAATTTACCAATCGCTTCTTTGGGTATGGCATAATTGAGTGTATAGTTTTGTGTGGCAGAATTATAATACCCCATGCCCAATGTGGCATTGCCCGATGCAATCATTATTTTTTGAATATTGGCACTTCCGGCTATATCTATATTTACACTCTGCCCTGCTGGATAGGTTGAGCCGCTTAGTGGTGTATTGATAGTAATTGTTTCAGTTGATGGTGATGCCGGCGCTGTAATAGAAGCATTGTAATCGAGCACTGCCGGATTATATCCTGCATCAGTAAAGTTGCCGTCTGTTGTTTTATTTTTCAGCAGCGTTGCCAGTTTTACAAATACTTCTGACTTATCTAATATGGAATTGTGAGAAATATTATCGTAATAAGAAGTGGCAGACGAAGGTAACCCTCCCCGCTGGCTGGTTAAGGCTACTGCAAGGTCATTGTCATCTTCGTATATTTTATTTTTAAGGCAATTGTGTACCGACTCAGAAGTATTGCAGGTAGTACCTGCGTACGCAACATACTTGATGGTAGCAAGCAGCCTTTTTGCTGCGGCAGCAACCCTGCCCAGTGCCGGCACATAACTGGCAACCGTTAAAGTTACATTGGCAATCAGTTCATACGTTTGCAAATCAGTATAACGGGATGTAATGGCATGAACCGGCACTTTGTTTCTGTTAAGATTGGCCGGCCCGTTCAGCAGCACCCTGATGCCATCTTTTGTTACCCTCAAATCTTCCAGCGCACCATTATCCGTATTGTTACCCAGAATACCGTTCACTATCAGTGCCAGTGCAGGGCTGGTACGCACCAGGTCGGCTATTTGTGAACCGGAGTGTGGTGTATTGATGGTGATTAATTTATGGAAAGTATTATCGTACTCCCCGCTTTGCAAAAATATCCTTGATAAGATGCCACCCATACTGTGGCCGATCACATCTACCTTACCGGCAGACATATTGTTATCGGCACA
>JANMDL010000837.1:0-9022 GCA_031376295.1 Chitinophagales bacterium | reverse complement strand
ATGCGGGTTAAGGCGGATGCAAATAGGGTAGCTGTTGCCATATCTGTTGCCAAATTGTTCCAGCAGCGAAATATTATCCAGGTTGATATTTACACCCAGATCAACAGCTTCTGTTATTTCAGCAAAATCAACACAGTTGGGAGTGTATAAAATATCGGTATTGTCAAAGCCTGCCATCAGCCCCAGCCTTACTTCGTTGGTACTTACACAATCAAGTGAAGCACCCAGGCTCTTTACATATTTAAGTATATTGATGTTGGTAAGCGATTTGCAGGCATAAAAAAACCTGGTATCGCAATTGGCAAAAGCAGCCTTGAGTTTACTGTACTGTTCAGCAATCTTTTCGGCATGATACACATACACCGGTGTGCCAAAATCTGCGGCTATGTTTATTAATTGTTCGTTTGTTAATTGTTGCGGCATACTGCGAAAATACGGAGAAAGTGGTGAATACAGATGACATTATAATCTCCCACGTCCCGCAGTTGGCTTATGCTGGCAGGGGGTATAAACGGCGGAGACATGGGGGTAAAAAGGGAGATATAAAAAAACGCCGCACTATACCAGTGCAGCGTTTTCTGTATTTTTGTTTTATTATTTTACCACAAACCGGATGGCTCCGTTCTTCTTTTCGTCTGATTCAATGCGCAGCTCGTACGTTTGTCCGTCGCAATAAACCTTCATCAGGGCGGTATTGGGTGGAATAGTTCCCAGATTTTCTGCATACATCACCAGTTCATTGGTGGCATTTTTTATGCCTTTCAGGTTGATAGTGATGGCTTTGTCCGTCAATTTTGCTTTGGATGACACCACGTTTCCGTTAAAATATACCGTTACTTCATCGCCGTCAATTTCGCCATTATCATACAACTCTATTCTAATTTCAGCCGATTTTGTTTCGATGGTTTTTATCACCACATTTTTCCTGTTGCCTGTACTTGTCTCGTTTTTAGGATCATATTTTTCAGGCATCAGGGTGGCAACCATCAGGTTGGCGCCGCTCATAAAAGTGTTAGCGGCTTTTTTAATATCGGCAGGGGTCAATTTATCTACATACTTTTCGTAGTTGATAAACCTGTCCATATCATCACCTTCCACTTTGGATTCTATTAATTTGCTGGCCCATGAGTTATTGCTTTTAATAGATTCTTTATGCGTTTGCTTCCATTGCTGTTTAACCTTATTCAGGTAGCTTTCTTCAATGCCAATGGTACGTACTTTATTTATTTCACTTTGCAGCGCCTTGGTTAAAGTGTCAGCTTTTTCGGGCCCGCAGGGCAACTGTGCTATAAATGAATAAGCAGCATAAGGCACTTTTTCCAGCTCACCAAAAATTCCACCACCATAAATTCCCTGTACTTTTTCACGCAGTTCTTCAATAATGCGGATGTTCAGTACTTCGGTAAGGGCATCAGCCTTTAGGGCAGCATCCTCACTATACGGTGTTTCACCGGAAAATACCGCCAGTATCAGGCTCTTCTCTTCTTTGCCCCTGTAGGTATTCATATTTATTTTACCCTTTGCAGTACGCACTTTGTTGTCGGTAAAAGTGAATTTTTTGCCGCTTACCGGCAAGGAAGCAATGTATTTTTCGAGCAGCGGTATCATCACTGCTTCATCAATATTGCCTGCAAAAACAAATTGCATACCACTCATGTCACCCAAATGTGCTTTGTAAATTTCCAGCACCCTGTCAACTTTCACCTGGTCAAAAAATTCGGCACGTGGTACGGCAACCGGTGCCAGCGGGTTATTGCTGAACATGGTTTTGTAAAACGTATCTACAAATGCAGCCTGGGGGTTGGCGCCCAGCATGGCTATCTGCGATTTATTTTTCTGTATAAATGAGTTGAAAAGGGCAGTGTCTTTGCGTGGTGCCGTAACGTGCAGATATAATAACTGCAGCATTGTCTCTACATCTTTTACTGAGCTGTTACCGCCAAAGCCATCTCTTGTATCAGAAAATATATCTCTTACTGCGGCTGTTTTGCCTGCCAGTGCTTTGCGCATATCTACGGGGCTGAACTCGCCAAAACCCATTGTTCCGACTACCTGTACAGCATATTCGGCATTATATTTATCTTTTATACCATATTCATTTTTACCACCATAGCGTGAAGCGGCCATGATGATTTCGTCGTTTTTAAAGTCAGTTTTTTTAAGTGTTACATTGATGCCATTTGATAATTTTATTTCTGTAACGCCCAGTTTTGCATTGACAGTTTTGCTGATTACTTTGCCGGCTTTGGGGGCTTTGCTTAAAAGGTTAGTGGCAATTACTTTTTCCTCAAAAGGCTTAAGATCAGCCTTTTCTGCAGCGGCCGTCAATTGTATCAATTGCAGGCTGTCAGGGAGCTTCATACCGCTGGCCGCTTCCGGCCCTGTTACGGATATAAATTTGTTCTTATCGCCTTTTATCACTTCCAGTACATTATTTACATCCTGCAGCGTAATGCCGGGCATCATCTTTTTTGTAAGATCAAATTCCACTTCTATACCAGGCATTGCTTCGTTTTCCAGAAAATGCTGAATGCACTCCTGCACAAAACGGTTCGACTCTGTTTTGTCCCTGTCGTTGTATTGTTTTTCTATCCGGTTAAGGTAACTTTTTTTGGCTCTCTCTAATTCAGCCTGGGTAAAACCAAAGCGCTTCGCTCTTTCTGCTTCCTGCATTATTGCCGTAAGTGCTGCGGCAGGAGCATTGCTTCCCGAACCTGCATCCAGCGAAAAAGCATCATATCCTCTTGCATAAGAACCAAAACTGCCCGATCCGAATACAAACGGAGGGTTTTCTTTTTGTGTTAACTCCTGCAGCCGCTGGTTAAATATGGTACTAAACAATGAACGTATAACTGTTGTTTTATAATCTGCATCAGTGATAACGGATTGTTTTTTAAAGGCTGGGTATTGTATGCTCACATTATAGCTGGTGGCTTCTTTGTCTGTAACCACAGTTGCATCCTGGGCAGCATAGGCAGGCACATCTGCATATTTTCTTTCACGGGCGCCATCAGGGTTTTTTAAGCCACTGAAATGTTTTTTGATATAAGCCTCTGCTTTTTCTACGGTAATATCACCTACTACAATTACCGCCATCAGGTTAGGCCGGTACCATTCTTTGTAAAAACGTTTGATAGCCTGGTGCGGAAAGTTTTTAATAATGCTGTCTATCCCGATGGGCAGCCGGTTAGCATACAGTGAACCCTTGAAAAGTTTTGGGTACAGTTTACGGAACATCCTGTCATCTGCCCCCTTTCCCAGCCGGCTTTCTTCCAGTATGATGGGTCTTTCGCCATCAATATCCTCATTTTTGTAAGTAACGTTGTGCGCCCAGTCTTCCAGTACCTGAAAACCTTTTTCTAAGTTTTCGGGTTTGCTGGTGGGGATGGGAAGTATATACACAGTTTCATCAAAGCCGGTATAAGCATTCAAGTCGTTGCCAAAGCCCACGCCGATATCCTGTAAAAAAGAGATGATGTCATTTTTTTTGAAATTCGTAGTACCGTTAAATGCCATGTGTTCGGCCATGTGTGCCAGTCCCTGCTGGTCATCATCTTCATTGATGGCTCCTGCATTGATGGCAAGCCTTAATTCTACCTTATTCTCCGGCTTCTTATTAGGTAAAATGTACCAGGTAAGGCCGTTTTCTAATTTACCCGTTTTAACTTTGGGATTCATTTGCAGGGTTGTTTGCGCCTGGGTGTTTGTAAACAGTGCTGCTGCACCAAGAATACAAATAAAAAAGAGGAATTGTTTCAGCTTCATACAGTCTTACATTTAGGATGCAAACCTAACTTAAACACCTCTTAAAACAATGCCATTCCTGTAATTTTTACAATTCTTTATAACTGTTAAGAGTAAGTGACCAATCGTATCTTTTAAAGAAAAATTTTAATTTCCCAGCTCTATTTGCCGGTATAATGCCATGCTGAATTAGTATTTTTTCAATTCCTGTTTTACCTCCAAAATCAGCCCGGAACCAGCTCATAAGTGCAGGAAGCAGTACTTTATTTTCCCTGACAATATATTCAGCTTCGCTGCCCAGGTAAGAAGCAGTGGCAATATCCAGTTGCCGGTCAATCCTCCCGGGCTCATAAAAGGCAATGGGAGGACAACTGGCAGCGCCACAGTTAAGGGCAAAATGTATGCGGTAATCAATAGAAGCGACCCGGTGTTTTTTCTCAAAAGCTGTTGTAAATAATTTGCCTGCATAGCCCAGGCTCCATTTGTTGCGGCTGCGTCGTAAAATACCATGTTCTGCCAGGTCGGGGCTAAGGCGATGGCCTGCAATGTGGATGATTTTTTTGCTGAAGAAGGAACGGCGGTTTTTGTACTGCCCGGGATTTTGCAGCAGCATTTTCTGCACAAAAGCATTGTAAATATTCAGCCAGAAAGTTTTTTTTAATGCATCGTTGCTGAGTTCTTTTACCAGGGTTTCCTCATTAAGTTGTGCTAACAGACTTTCTAAATCATTGGTAGTAGCTCCTGTTTTTACAGCATACAGCAATTGCTGTGAAAGTATTGTACAGTCAGGTTTATTAATTGCTGCCATACCCTAAGATAAGGTAATCAACCCGGTTGGCTTATTTTTGTTATATGATTTTTATAAAGAGAAAAACAGCATGTTGCAGCGGGCTTATCAACTAAACGGTTGTATCGTCATTTTGAGTAGCAACGTCATCTCCGGATGCCCCGGTATTTTCATCCGGCACAACAACTTCGTTTACTTCAGCTATCACCATTTCCTCTTCTGTAACGGTATTGTCAACGGCTTCTGTTACAACAGGAATATCATTTATTTCAACCTGCTCACCCTCAACCTGTTCTTGTGTAACCTGTTCCATAGCAGATTTCACCATGGTAGCTTCTACCAGTTCTTCCATCATTACTTCACTTATCCTTGGTAATTCCTCAGCACTGTTAATGCCAAAGTAATCCATGAAAGATTTGGAAGTGCCATAAATAAGCGGGTGTCCCACAGCATCTTCCCTGCGGCCGGATATTATAATCAGGTCTTTTTCTAATAATTTCTGTACTGCATAATCACAGTTTACACCACGTATCGCTTCTATTTCACTTTTGGTAATGGGTTGCTTATAGGCAATAATGGCAAGGGTTTCCAACGCTGCAATGCTGAGGCGTTTCAAAAATTTATCGCCGTTAAGCTGACCTACTGTTTTGTAAAAATCTTTTTTGGTTAAAAACTGCCATCCGCCGCCGCTTTCCTTTACTTCAAAGGCATAAAAATCGGCGTTGTATTTTTCGCAGATACCCTCAATGGCTGCATCCACCTGTTCCTGGCTGGCCCTGTCTTCAATAAAGCCCATAGCATTGTTTACCAGTTCTGTTAACTCTGCACTTGTAAGCGGTTTTTCGCTTGCAAATATCAGCGCTTCAATATGTGGTATTATCTGAGAAATTTCCATTACTAAGTATATTGTTTTGCAGCCGGGTACTGTTTAATTCTGCCGGAAATAACCGTCAATGAGTCTTATCCTTTCAATGCAGCAGCACCACTTACAATTTCTGTCAGTTCTGTTGTAATAGCCGCCTGGCGTGCCCTGTTGTAACTTATTTTCAGGCTCTTCAGCATTTCGTTTGCATTTTCGCTTGCCTTGTCCATAGCAGTCATGCGTGCACCATGCTCACTGGCATTGGCATCCAGTACAGCTTTGTACAGTTGCGTATTTAAAATTTTAGGCATTAACTCTGCAATCAGCACTTCCAACCCCGGCTCATAAATAAAATCAGATTTTTTCTGACCACCTGTTTGCTGCACTTTTTTTACGGGCAAAAAGGATTCTGCCGCAAATACCTGGGTAGCTGCATTTTTAAATTCACTGTATACCAACTCCACAGCATCAATTTCGCCGGCACTGAAGGCTTCCATGGCATGTTTGGCAGCGGCTTGTACTTTTTCAAAGTTTAAACCAGTAAATATATCCCAGTATTTGTCAACAATTTTAAAACCGTTTTTGCCAAAATACTCATATCCTTTTTTGCCAATGGGTAAAAACTGCACATTTCCTTTTTCAAACTGGGTACTGTATTTTTCCCTGGCTAATTGTTTTGACAGCTTTATAAGATTACTGTTGTAGCCACCACAAAGGCCCCTGTCGCTGGTTACAACAATAATGAGTACTTTTTCTACAGCCCTTTCTGAAGCCAGTGCTGCATTGATACCGCCATCATTGCTGCTGACAATGTTTGCCAGCATTTCCTGCAACTTGTGTGCATAAGGGCGCATTTGTGTAATGGCATCCTGTGCACGGCGCAGTTTGGCAGCACTCACCATCTTCATGGCCTTGGTAATCTGTTGTGTACTTTGTACTGATTTTATCCGGTTGCGAACCTCTTTTAATGCACCACTCATAGCTGAATTATGATTTTGGAGTTTGAATAACTGGCTTCAGGCTCATTTTATACCTGTTTCCGTCATTTTTTGAGGTGCAAAGGTAGGGCAAAAGGGGCAAAATACAAGGCTGGATGTAAAATCTGTGGGGAAGTTGACTGATTTGGGTTTAGGGCTTATTTTGAAGCAGGGAGTACTAAAAAGCAAAATCCCCGCAACTGGCGGGGATTTTGTGATACAGTGTATGAACACAATTATTTTTTTGAAGACGAAACAGGTTTTTTAGCTAATTTCCTGCTTGTCTTTTTGATAGAAGCTTTTATGGGAACCGCAGCAGCATCAACAGGCTTTGCGTTTACTGGTGCAGCTTTAACCAAAGCCGGGTCAGTTATGCCACCGGGAGCTGGAACGGCTTCAGCAGCCATTACGTCACCAGAAATTGTAATGGATTTCAATTCATCCACACCGGCAAACTTTACTGTTAAATGCTTGTCAAAATGACCAACACCAGCAGCATTGTAAGTAGCATTGATATAACCAGACTTGCCTGGGGCAATTGGTGCCTTGGTATAATCAGAAATGGTACAGCCGCAGGTAGGGTTGGCCTGCTCTATGATAAGAGGCTCGGTACCCACATTGGTAACCAGAAATTTTGCTGTTACCGGGTTGCCCTGCTTTACTTTTCCCAATTCAATTGTTTCTAACTCGAATTTAGCTACATCTGCCGCTTTTTTCTGACCAAAAGAAGCTGCTGCAATTACCAGCGCAGCTAAAGAGAAAATTATTTTTTTCATTGTTTTAATTTTTAATGGTGCCCTTTGTGTAAATATAATTTAATTTTTTAATCCTTCTATTGTTTTATTGGCTGGTGCTGATTCTGCAGGCGTTTTCCAAACCTCGCCTTTAATGAATATTTGCTTGCTTTGTGTACCATTGTAAGTAACGGTAACAACTTTATTAAAGGGCCCTTCAGCCGCCGCATTGTAACCAACTGTTATTTTAGTACTGCCGTTTGGTGCGATGGCTTTGTTCTGCTCCCACTCAGGTGTGGTGCAGCCGCAACTGGCTTGTACATTACTTATCTTTAATGAGTCTTTGCTGGTATTTTTTACTTCAAAAACATAAGTTACCGGTTTACCCTGTGGAATCTTACCAAAATCATGTTCTGTTTGCTTTAACGAAAGCGCATCTTCAACCTTTGTTTCTGTGAGTTTTGCAACCTGCAGCGTTGGCTGTGCAAATACGGCAATACTGGCAAAAGCAGCGATAAAAAGTGTAAAAATCTGTTTCATTTGTGTTATTTTACAATTACTAAGCCAAAGATACAAAAACGTTTAATTCCGTTGCAAATTGTTTTTCCGTTCACAAATTTTTAACAAAACTGGATACATTATTAATATTTTTGCCTTATATCATCATTTATATGGATGCAAATATGACCGACAATGCTGCTTTCCAGGAAAAATTGAGTTTTGATAATTTCCGGAACGAAGTGCTTAAAGATTACCGTTTTGCCTGCGAAAGCCGGGAAGTGAGCCTTTTAGGACGTAAGGAGGTGCTTACCGGGAAGGCTAAATTTGGCATTTTTGGGGATGGAAAAGAAGTAGCGCAGGTTGCTATGGCCAAATTTTTTAAACCGGGTGATTTTCGCAGTGGCTATTACCGTGACCAGACTTTTATGTTTGCCAGCGGTCTTGCTACTGTTGAGCAGTTTTTTGCACAGTTATACGCCGATCCGGATGTAAATAACGACCCTTTTAGTGCCGGACGGCAGATGAATGCTCATTTTGCCACAAAAATGGTGGATGAGAATGGCGATTGGCTTAACCTGGCCGGGCGTAAGAATATATCGAGTGATATGGCGCCAACGGCTTCGCAAATGCCCAGGGGGCTAGGCTTAGCCTTTGCTTCAAAACTTTTCAGAAATGTTCCGGAGCTCAAAGACATGAAACACCTCAGCAACAATGGCAATGAAGTTTGCTTTACCACTATCGGGGATGCCTCTACCAGCGAAGGCCATTTTTGGGAAGCTGTTAATGCTGCTGGAGTGCTGCAGGTGCCGCTGGCCATATTTGTATGGGATGATGGCTACGGTATTTCGGTTCCCAAAAAATTCCAGACAACCAAAGCATCTATTTCTGCGGCATTAAAGGGGTTTGAAAAAACGGAGGATACCAATGGGGTAGATATTTACAAACTGAAGGGTTGGGATTATGCCGGCATGTGCGAAATTCTTGAACCCGCCATTCAGAAAATACGGGATACGCATACTCCTGCGCTCTTTCATGTGGAAGAAATTACACAGCCACAGGGGCATTCTACTTCCGGCAGCCATGAACGGTATAAGGATGCCGAGCGCCTTGACTGGGAAAAAGAATGGGATTGTATACGCCAGTTCAGGGATTGGGTCATTGCTAATTCATTGTCGGATGATGATGAGCTGTTGGGTATAGAACTAAAAGCGAGGGAATTTGTAAAGGAAGGAAAACAATTGGCATGGGATAAATATTGCCTGCCCATTAAAGAACAGGTTACCACTACACTCAATCTGTTAAATGGGGTGCCACAGGGAAATACGATTGTAAAGGAGCTGGCAAATGTCCTGAAAAGTAACCGGGAGCCAATGCGGAGAGACGTAATGAAAACGCTTGCCGCTGCTGCAGAGGCTGC
>JANMDL010000801.1:0-2757 GCA_031376295.1 Chitinophagales bacterium | reverse complement strand
ATGTTACGATTATAAAATAAACAGCAGCAGCAGATTGGTGTCTGCTGCTGTCTTTTAATGGTTAGATTCAAAGGTTTTTTAAGTGAAGCAAGTAAAGCTGATGAAAATGAAGCGAATTTATTTAGTACTGGCAGTATTCTTTATTAGTACTGTCGCAATAGGCCAGGCAAAGCCGGGTTATACACAGTACATCCTCAACAATTATATACTCAACCCTGCTGTTGCCGGTATTGAGAATTATACTGATGTAAAGCTGAGTTACCGCAAACAGTGGGCAGGTATTGAGGGCGCTCCGGTAACCACGTACATGAGCATGCACGGGCCAATCGGCAAGAGCGACTACCGCACCACGGCCACTTCCTTTGAAGTACCGGGCGAAAATCCCAGGGGTAAATCTTTTGCAGATGAATATACAGCACCTGCTGCCCACAAGGGTTGGGGCTTTACAGCATTGAATGATAAGGCTGGGTATATCAACCGCTGGTCGGTATATGGCAGCTTTGCGTATCACAAGCCATTGGGGTTAAGAACTACTTTGTCAGCAGGCTTTACTGCCGGGTTATCAAGTGTAAGTTTAGACAGGTCGAAAATTGTATGGGCCAGTCTCGACCCCAACGACCCTGCAGTGGGATATGGCAATGGCGATTTGAAAAAGTTAACGCCTGAGCTGGGTGCCGGGCTATGGTTGTATGGCGCCAATTATTTTTTGGGAGCATCGGTGCTGAACATTATTCCCAACAAAGCAAAATTTGTAAAAAGCAGCAGTTATGGTACTTACTATACACCTAACTTTTTTGTAACAGCCGGTTACCGCTTTTTCCTGAGTGATGATATTTCTGTACTGCCCTCCGTAATGGCGCAGTACTGGCAGCCGCAATTGCTGGGGCTTCATGGCAACGTGAAACTGCAGTACCAGGATAAATTATGGATAGGTGGCAGTTACCGCCAGTCTGATTTGATAGCCGGTTACTCTGCCATGGCAGGTGTTAACATTTCCAATACATTCAACATCAGCTATGCGTATGAAAATGCCACTACCTCCCGTTTGCGTACCTACACAAAAAATACCCACGAAATTGTGCTGGGCTTTTTGCTCGGCAACAGGTATGGGGATAGTTGCCCCAGGAATGTGTGGTAGGGCTAAGGCTTTACCAATCCATTGCGTACAGCAAACATGGCAAGGCTTACCCTGTTTTTTAATTTAAACCGGTGAAACAGTGATTCCCGGTAGCCCTCAACGGTTTTTACGCTGAGGCTCATTTTATCGGCAATCTGGCTGTAGGTGAGTTCGGTACAGGAGAGTTTTACAAATTCCCTTTCATTTTCTGAGAGTACATCCCATATTTTACTGTTTTCTTCCTCTACTGTTTTTTCCCCGGTATCACCGCTTTGCAGTGCATCTGCCATTACCCCTGCAACTTTATCAGTATAGTAAAAACCTTTTTCTGCAATCGCTTCCAGGGCTGTGTGCATGTCTTCCACCTTTATGTCTTTTGAAAGGTAGCCCTTTACCTTCAGTTTAAGCATCCGCATAATGGCTTCCTTTGTTTCAAACATAGAGATGACCAGTACATTAATGTCCGGGTGAAATTTCTGCAACCAGCTCACGGTTTCGTATCCATCCATATCCGGCATGTCAATATCCATCAAAATGATGTCTGGCAGCAATTTCATGTTCAGTTTCTCCATCAGCTCATTACCATTGCCTGCTTCAAACAGTATGGTGTACTTACTTTCCGTATCACCGAGGTTAATCAGTTTAACCAGGCCCTTTCTAAAAAGGTTATGGTCGTCCACAATGGCTATTTTTATTTGTTTGTTTGCTGTACTCATATATTTACTGTTTGTAGCGCATCCTTTACAATACTGATGATGAATGTTGCACCATTGCCCGGGCTGGTTTCTATTTTTACTGTGGCATTAATCAGTCTTGCCCTTTTTTGAATGTTAATCAACCCGGTACTGCTTTTTTCTCCGCTCTGTTCCATTGCTTCATTTACATTAAAGCCTTTGCCATCATCAGCTATCTCCAGTACAAATTCGGTTGGCGAATAGTTCAGGGTGATGGTCAACGAATTTGCCTCGGCATATTTTGCTACATTGTTCAGCACTTCCTGTCAAAGCCTGAAAAGGATAATCTCATGCTCGGGCCGCAGCCGGTATTCCTGCCCGGTTTTGGTAAAGCTGATTTTGTATTTTTTTGCCGTACCGAGGCGTATCAGCTCATTGTTGAGTGCCTGTACAAAACCGATGTGCATAATCAAATCCGTATTCAGGCTGGCATTAAGCGCCCTCAGTTCGCTGAACAACTGTTTGGTAAGCCCCTGTGTTTCCAGCGTATTTTCCTTTGCCTTGCCGCTTGTTTGCATGCTCAGTTCTTCCAGTCCTATCTGTATCAGGGAAACCAAATGCCCCACATTTGCATGCAACTCCTTGGCAATATGGTCTAAGGTCTGTTCCTGTATTTCCAGTTTGGATTGCAGCAGGGTATGGCTGAAGGCTTCTTTCAGTTCCATTACTTCCTGCTGGTGCACAAACCGTTTTCGCTGATACAAAAACACATAACGGGTGGCAAATGTACCTACAAGGAGCAAAAAAATGGTGCTGATGGCAATGGTTTGGGTGATTATTTCTGCTGAGGAGTTGGGCATAGAAAGGCTTTTATAAAAAGGAGGTACGAGCAAAATATTATTGCCCTGTAAAAATTCAGCACGGTACTAACGGCTGGGTCACGAGAATCAAATATGAAGTTTAAAC
>JANMDL010000737.1:0-4778 GCA_031376295.1 Chitinophagales bacterium | reverse complement strand
GCCAGCCACCTTGGCGGTGAAGTGATAGCGCAGGGTAATTATGATGCCATTGTGAGCAATCCAGAAAGCCTTACAGGCAAATACCTGAGCGGTGTGCTGCAGGTGGAGCCGCCAAAAAATGTACGCAAGTGGACACGCAGCATTAAAGTAGAAGGGGCAAGGCAGAACAACCTTAAAAACATTACGGTGGAGTTTCCGCTGAATACAATTTGTGTAGTAAGTGGTGTGAGTGGTAGTGGTAAAACAACATTAGTAAAACAGATATTTTATCCTGCGCTTAATAAACTCAAGGGCGAATTTTCCGACAGGGCTGGTTTGCACAAGGGCCTCAGCGGCGATGTGGACAGCATTACCCAGTTGGAAATGATTGACCAGAACCCCATTGGTAAATCGAGCCGCAGCAACCCTGTTACTTATATAAAGGCTTACGATGAAATAAGGGAGCTGTTTTCCAGCCAGCCGTTGAGTAAAATACGGGGTTTTTTGCCCAAGCATTTTTCGTTTAATGTGGATGGTGGTCGTTGTGATACCTGCCGGGGCGAGGGCGAGCAGGTGGTGGAGATGCAGTTTTTGGCAGATGTACACCTTACCTGCGAATCTTGCGGAGGTAAACGATTCAAAGATGAAGTGCTGGAAGTGCAGTGCCGTGGCAAAAGTATTTATGATGTGCTGGAGATGGGTGTGGATGAGGCTATTGCTTTTTTTAACGATGGTGGTAAAGATGGTGCTGATGTGGCGAAAAAACTGCAGCCGCTGAGCGATGTGGGGCTGGGTTATGTAAAGCTGGGGCAGTCGTCGGATACCTTATCGGGTGGTGAGGCGCAGCGGGTAAAGCTGGCTTCCTTTTTGGGGCGTGGCAGGGCGCAGGGTGCCATACTATTTATTTTTGATGAGCCTACCACCGGTCTGCATTTTAACGATATTAAAAAACTGCTCACTTCCTTTAATGCACTGGTAGAACAAGGACACTCGATACTGGTGATTGAGCACAATACCGATGTAATAAAAAGTGCCGACTGGGTGATTGACCTTGGCCCTGAAGCGGGTGATGGCGGTGGTAACTTAGTATTTGCAGGCAAGCCTGCTGATTTAAAGAAGTGTAAGGAGAGTTATACGGGGAGGTTTTTGTAGTATCGCATATTAAGTGGGCATGAAATGTTATTAGTAGTGAAAGGGCGGGCAAATAATTTATAAATTCAGTTGCCAATGTTAGACTTCAACCCTGTACAATGACAGATGATATTTTTTTAAAATGATGGATAATCGGACAATAGCATTACATCTATGTGTTGGTAAATGGAAAACCCCGGGGGATTCAAAACACAAGCAGGATGATGATACTCATGAAGTAAAAAAAGAAATCTTCAAACGAATCGGGAAAAAAAATTTTCAAGGGAAGGTTGGAAGTAATCCAGATATCGAAATTACTGATAATGGATTTATCAATCTGAAAGGTGTAGGGGATGGTAAGAAAAAAAAGTACTACGAAACAGATATTTCTGCCGAGGATTATTTTATACTTAGATTTACTCCAATTCCGGATTCGATTGAAACTGAAATTGAAGTATTAATGCTTGATCAAACTTTGGTTAGTTCAAAACAAAGTTTAAATATAGTTTCACACTTCCCAAAGTTATTTAAAATACCTAAAGATGAGAGTTTGACAAAAAAGTTAATTGAACGCTTGACAGAGGATTATCAAAAGAGGAGAAGCGGTATTACTGAAGAATTTATTGTTTTGTTCCATTAACTACATCAATAAATCCCTCATACTTTTAGGACTCCGGCCAGGGCGTTTTTTTAGTACTTAAATTTCTCCGGATTCTGTTTCATGCCCCAAAAATGCAAAATCACAATTTCTTTCTTTAGAGGTTTGTAAAAGTAAATTATCTGGGTATGCCTGTCTAAAAGAAAAATCCTAACCCCTTTTCTTTTGGCAGATGGTCTTCCCATATCAGGATAGCTTTTTAAAACAGTAATTATTTTTTCGGTGCGTATAACCAAATTTTCAATTTCTTTTGGCGACCAGTATGCTGCCAGGTACTCAATGATTTTATTGAAGGATGTTTTTGCTCCGGCGGACCAGCTTACAGCCTGCACTACTTCTTCAGCCATTTTTTGTATTTTTTCATAACATCTTCATGAGGTGTCAATTTACCGGCTTTCATTTCAGCCAGTGCTTTATCAACCGCAATTTGCTGCTCGGCGCCCATTTCATCCCACCAGTCTTTTTTTTCTTCTGTAAAACTTTTAACAACCGTCAGTACGGTTTTTTTCTGCTTTGAGCTTAACAAATGCAGTTGCGATGTGATTTCTTTATCCAATGACTTTATGGCCATATTCAGTATTCTTTACGGCAAATTTACATTTTTCTTTTTAAAATCCCATGCAGCATAAAGGTTACATCCGGCCTTAAAAATATTTATTTGCGCAGGCGTCTTGCCTGTGCTACAAAGCAAGCACCACCCAAAAGCAGCCAATTTTTTAACGCAATAAAACTGCCTTGTACCGCTTTTAAACTTTCTTTCGCCCATTTGCCAACACATAAAATAAAAATCTATCCTTATTTACATTCCGTTCGGTGCGGAAACCGTCCAGGGTGATTAGTGATTATTTTTCCTGTATTTTTTTGCTGCTGCCAGGTGAAAAACAGTATAAAATGAAGTAGCAAGACACCTTAAAGCCAATTAAATAAAGAAGCGCACCAATAGATTGCTCTATGGTACGCTCTTGTAAACCAAAACCCTGCTAATGAAAAAATATTTATGGAACCGTCATTGTTATATGCGTATAACTTAATGCCGTAAAACACCCATACTCAGTTATGCTTTTTTGCTATAAATATTTTCTCTTATTTCCCTTTGTAATTCCCTTATGCATATAACATCTTTTGGCACTTCGTGCTGTAATTCAATATTAAATGCTGTTTCCAATTTTGAATATAATAATTCCAGTTCCCAGTCGCACAAATCGAACTCCTTAATAAGATTGGTGTTTTTTGAAATGTTGGAGCGCTTTATGCCAAAGTTCAATTTTAATATCTCAAATATTTTCTTGTTCACTGGTATCATATAATAATATTTTATTGATAAAGGCAAACCGTTTTACAAACCTCAAAAATTGGGATAAGTTACTTTATTATAAATGCAGCAGCTTGTTTTCTGCTTATTTTTACCTGAGCAATAAATCATACGCCCTTATTATTATTTGTACATTACTTTTATCAGGTTTACGTAATTATTCTTAAAACTTTACTCCTGCCATTACTCCAAAATTTGAACTCACGAAAGATTTACTTCCTATGCCTGTTACTTCTCCTGTGCGGTTGTCCCGTTCGTATTCCAAACCAATAGTGAGCATGGTTCGTTTATCCCCAAAAGGAATATCATAACCAAGCCCAAATGCAAATCCGCTACCAATGGCAAACTGGTGGTTAAATTCTGAATTTTCAGTTGTCCGGTATTTCTGTGTAAACTGTGTAATAAAAAAGTAATCACCCTGTACATAAATGCCTTTTCTGGCATTCTTGTCAAATGGGAAATATTTTGTGCTTAAGGCTGCACCCCAATAGTTAAAAAACATTTCCTGCTTGTTATTTCCTTTTGAAGGCCCGGCTGCCAATGATTTGTATTTAATGCCAAAATTTAAATAATTTACATTTTTAGATTTACGGTAAGCTGCCAGTGAAGCAAGAAAACCTCCTGAGGTGGAAAAATTACCTGCATCATATTTTTCCTTTAATCCTTTTCCAAAACTACTTACACCATACCCTGCCCTGAATTCGGCATAAGTAAAAGATATATTATCATTTTTTGATTGGGCCTGGCAATTATAAGCGATTGCTAAAAAAAGGAAAGTGATTATTTGCGTTGCTGCTTTTTTCATTTTTTTAAATTAGTAAGTGAATTAAAAATTAAAGCCGAACAATACATTGCCTTGAATAAATGTATCGGACTTGCCGCCCCTTGGGCCAATGTTTGAACTGATGCTGCTCAGGATACCGAATTGAGGAATAACATACAGATTTGTGTGTAGTTTTTTAGCAAAGTCAAATTTATAGCCGGCATTAGCCTCCCAAAACCAGGAAAAATTATTGTAATCCTTACCGTCAATTTTGTTTTTTGTTCCCCATGCATAACCAATATTTGATTTTGCTTCAATATGCATGCCTTTCCATAAATACTGACGGTAACCAAGTACAAAAAGATATTCACTTATCTTTTCTACAATGTCGTGCTTTACATTCGGGCGGATGTAAGCACCTATTATAAGGTCACTTGCTGCTTTAATTTTTCTTGTTGCCTGAATACGATAGATACCCACTTCTGGCAAAAAAGGTTGAATAAGCTCTGTTTCAAGGCCCCATCTTTTTTGAATGGCTGAGTTTGATTGAGCGAAAGTGTTGCTGCCAGGAAGTAGTATAACCCCAATTAAGATTTGAATTGATTTTATCATTTTACAGTATTTTATTTTACACTGCAAAGATGATCGCAAAAGAAGGGAGAAATTGTTGACTTGGGTTAGGAAATTACCTGGATGTTAAAATTCTTTTTCTGATTCTGCTCAGGGATTCTGGCTTGATACCGAGATAAGAAGCATAATAATACTGAGGAATTTTTTCAACTAATTCCGGACGCTGTTTCAGAAGGTTTAAGTATCGCTCCTCAGGTTCTTCGTTAGTAAGCATTTTATTTAACTTAGAAAGTGAAAGGAAAGCATTCTCTGCCATTACCCTGCCCACACGGTTATACACAGGATGTGTATCATACAATTTAAAA
>JANMDL010000718.1:0-9727 GCA_031376295.1 Chitinophagales bacterium | reverse complement strand
GTTCTCCGGCATAGGCCGTTAAAACTGCAGCAGGCAAAATGGTTAAAATCTTTATTAACAGGGAAGCCACAAAAGGCGACTTGCCATCCACTTGGTATTGATTGCGTTCACGGTATTCATCAACAAGGAAATTGAGTATATAAGTTATGTTGAGTATAATGAAATACACACCAATCGCAATAAGAACGATTTGCAGTAATCCTTTACTGGTACCTGCAATCTTAAAACTGTCATTGGCACCTGTTTTCTCCGCAATACGCAAAGACAAATCCCCTGACTTCATAATCAGCCACCATGCGGCCAGGAATTGTAATACAATGTACAGGTAGTTTATGATGCTTGGAAAATAGTTACTGTCACCGCTGCCGCCTCCTTCTGTAAGCCAGATCCCTAAGTACAGGATGCTCATAAACAGCGATTGCAAAGCATTGTATGCCAGCACTATGCCGGTGATGATAAGGGCATAGTGCAGTACATTTCCTTTTTTCATAACGATTAAGATTTATTACTTATTTATTTTCCAACCATCCCATCCACACTCACTTTACCGGGGCCGCAAAGCAACAGTACGATATAACCAGTTAAAAACAGCGCAACAGTTTCCCCATTTCCAAAAATGTCCATATTGTGTTGCTTATACAGTGCCACACACATGGTAATGATAAGTGGTATAGAAGCCAGCCTTGTAAACAGCCCAATTACCAGGAAAAGAGAACAAAAGAATTCAGCAAATACCACAAGCGCTAAACTCATTGTACGGCCAATACCCATAAAGTTCATAAAGTCGCCTTGCTTTGCACTAAAATGCACCAGCTTATCATAGCCATAATGAAGCATTAAAGCCCCCAGGCCAAGCCGTAAAACCAGCATGGCAGCGTTAAAAGCACCTGCAGAATACTTAGTCGACAATATTTTTTTCATCAGAATCAGTAATTTATGTTTTTTTTAACAGTGCTGTAAATATACATTACGTTTACTTTATGCAGTTATCCACTTATTCACAACCTGTTTGGAACGGTGTTTGCAAAAGAGGGTTAATAAGTTACTTTTACAACTGGCAAAATGAACGAAATATTCAAAATGACGAAACAAAAATTGGTATTGCTCTTATCAGCAGCCTTATTCTCCCTTACTACTTTTTCGCAGGCCACTTTTGTGGTTACAGATCCGGAAAGAAATTTCAAAGATGCAAAAGAGCTTTTTGTTAAAGGCCAGTACGCATTGGCATACCCGCTTTTGAGGGAACTGGCGCAGCAGTACCCGGCCAATACCATCAGTAACCATACATATATTAATGACGATATTGCCTACTTTTATACCGTATGCGGTCTCAAACTGGAGCATCCCATTGCAGTTGATGATGCACAGCAATACATAGATGTGGTAAACAACGAACCACGCCGGCAGTTGATGAGCTACCACCTGGGCAAATATTATTTTACAAAAGATGAATTCAGCAAAGCAATTGACAATTACGAAAGGGCAGGATTAGACAATCTCAGCAATGAGGAGATTGCGGATGCGAAATTTGAAATGGGTTATTGCTATTTTAACCTGAAACGCTTTGACGAAGCAAAACCTTTATTTGATGAAATACACCAACTGCCTGCTAACAAATATTACATTCCTGCCAATTACTATTACGGTTTTATCTCGTATTATGAAAAACGGTATGCTGAGGCATTAAAATCGTTTAAATTGGTGGAAACCGCAGAAGAATACAAGGGTGTGGTTCCCTATTACATTGCAGAGATTTATTATTTCCAGGGAAAAAAGGAAGAGGCATTGCGCTATGCAGAAAGTGTGCTGGCAAGGGGCGGCTATTTATACTATTCTAAGGAATTGAAACTGCTGATTGGCCAGATGTATTTTGAAAAAAAGGATTTTAACAAGGCCATGCCTTTAATAGAAGAATATGTAAACAGCACGGATAAAGTAACAAAGGAAGTATTGTATGAATTGAGTTTCTGCTATTACCAGGCCAACCGCCTGCCCAAAGCCATTGAGGGTTTTAAGCAACTGAGCAATGAAAAGGATTCACTGGGCCAGAACTCGATGTACCTGCTGGGCGACTGCTACCTGCGCACCAACCAAAAGGCCAATGCCCGTTCTGCATTTCAATATTGCGCTTACAACAGCAGCAATGCTGTGCAGCAGGAAATTTCAAGATTTAATTATGGTAAGCTTTCGTACGAACTGGGTTACCAGGATATTGCACTGAATGAATTGAAAAGCTTTATCAATGATTATCCCAACTCGGCTTACAATACCGAGGCCAAAGAGATATTGGTAAACCTTCTGGCCAATACCAACAACTTTGCTGATGCACTTGCGCTGTACGAATCGTTTGACAAACCAACAGCCAGTATGCAGAAAGTGTATCCAAAGATACTGTATGGCAGAGCCGTTGAATATATTAATGATCAGCAGACAGACAGGGCAGATGCACTTTTAGCAAAAGTAATCAGCCACCCCAGTGCAGGAAGCCTGCTGCCTTATGCCAATTTCTGGAGGGGCGAAATTGCTTACCGTAACGGCCGGTACGATGATGCGGTGAGGCACTTGAGCCTTTACCTGCAGGCGGGCGCAGGCGCACAGGGCGAAGCCAGTCCTTCTTCAGCAAAATATATATTGGGGTATTGCTGGATAAAAAAAGAAAATTACAAACAGGCACTTGGCAATTTTGAACAGGTTACTACCAGCGCATCGGCAGTTTCCAGCCCGATGGTGCAGGATGCTTATGTACGCAGTGCCGACTGTTACTATATGAACCGTGATTTTACAAAGGCAAATGCTATGTACGATAATGTGGTGAACAATGCCCTGCCGCAGAGTGACTATGCGATGTTTCAGAAAGCCATGATAGCTGGGGTAAGAAGTTCGGCTGATAAAATAAAAGTATTGAACACCCTGGTACGGCAATATCCGCAAAGCAGTATGGTACCAGATGTAAATATGGAAATTGCAGGTACGTACATGGCCGATGAAAAGTTCAGGGATGCTATACCTTACCTTACAGCATTGTTAACAGCATCGGGTGCTGCATCGCTCCGCCCCAAAACTTACCTGCGGCTGGGACTTTGCTATTACAATATTGATAAAAACAATGAAGCGCTGGAGAATTACCAGGCACTGATACAAAAATATCCTGAAAGTGGAGAGGCTGATGAAGCATTGGACAATATCAAATCAATTTATGTGGAAGAGGGAAGGCCCAATGAGTATGTGGAACTGATGCGCCGTAATGGCAAAAGTATTTCGGTAAGTGAAGCGGATTCTCTCACATACACTGCTGCTTCGCTTAAATACAATGCAGGTGACTGCGTGGCTGCCATTGCAGGGTTTGATAATTACCTTTCGCAGTATGGCACTGGTGCTTTTGCACTGGAAGCAGGATTTTTCAGGGCAGAATGTTATTACAAGCAAAAGAATTGGCAGCAGGCCATCAGCAGTTACGATTTTGTGGCAGCCAAAGGGCAGAGTAAATACTTTGAAAAATCGGCATTAACTGCTGCACAACTCAGCTATTTTGAACTGAAGGATTATGCCGGTGCAAAAAAATATTTTGAGGCGTTGCGTAATGGTGCCGTAAACCAGGACAATCAGCTCGAAGCGGTTCGTGGCCTGGTACGCTGCTACTACCAGTTGAAAGATTATGTGCAGGCAAACGATGCCGCCAAACAACTGCTGACTAAAAAAGGTATCAGTACCGATGATAAGGCTATTGGTTACTTAGTGCTGGGCAAATCGCAGCAAATCAATAACCAGTGCAATGAGGCCATTATCTCCTTTAAATCCTGCGCTGCGGTAAGTAAATCGGCCTGGGGTGCAGAGGCAAGATATGAGATTGCCAACTGCCAGTACAGTGCCGGCAATATCACAGCGGCAGAAAAATCAGCCCTTGCAGTAATTAAAGAAACAGGATCTTACGATTTCTGGGTTACCAAATCATATATCCTGCTGGGCGATATCTTTATGCAGCAAAAAGATTACTTTAATGCAAAAGCTACCTATGAGAGTGTGGCGAAAAATTCAAGTATCCCTGAGTTAAAAACAGAAGCGCAGGCAAAGCTGGATAAGGCAGTGGCGGAAGAGAAGTTGGGGAGTAAGGTAGGGGGGTGAAGCAATTAGGAATTAGGAATTAAGAATTAAGAATTAAGAATTAAAAATTAAGAATTGGGAATGACGAATGAAGTGGCTGCTGCCTGTAAGCTGTTCACTGTCTACCGTTAACTAAAATAAAAAAAATGAGTATCATCAGCAAATATAAAATCAAAAGGGTATCAGCAGTACTGTTTTTGTTGAGTGTATCAGCAGTTACAAAAGCGCAGGTGCCATCCGATACAGGAAAGAAAAAACCAGTGGTGGACATTACCTCAAGCTACAAGCCGGTACTGCGTAATGCGGTTAAAATTAACTTTGCTGCATCGCAGCCGGAAGCCGATACCAACAGGCAGGTGGGCAAATACAATATCCCCTCTCAAAACCTGTTTTTCAGTTACCAGCCGGTAAGTTTAAAACCATTGGCCCTGCAGCATGATACAGCACTTGATTTGGGGCAACGCAATTTTGTAAAGGTTGGGTTTGGCAATCTCTCCACTCCTTATGTTAGCGCAGGCTTTAGTTTTGGTGATGGCCGAAAATCTTTGCTGAACCTGTATGCAGATTATATTTCATCCAAAGGCACCATTAAAAACCAGGATTACGCACAATTGCGCATCAGGGGAACAGGCAGTTTCTTCACTGCCAAAAATGAGTTTTATGCAGGCGCATCACTCAGCAGCAATGATTATTACCTCTATGGGTACAATCACAACATCCGCAATTATAAAAGAGACAGTGTGCGCCAGCGCTACCAGGATATTACCCTGCGGGCCGGTCTTCGCAACCTCAGCACAGGCGATATCCGTTTTAAATACAATCCCAATATAGAGGTAAATATTTTCAACAGCGATAAAAGGGCTTCTGAAAGTAACCTGCTGGTAACGGCACCAATTGAAACAAAATTCGGGGATGCGTTTGCACTTAAAATAGAAGCCAAAGCAGACATCACATCTTACACCACAAAAAGCCTTACGAGCAATATCAAACTGAGCAATAATGTGTTTTCTATTGCACCATCGCTGGTTATTACCACACCAAGGTTTACAATTAATGGCGGTATCATCCCCACATGGGACAATGGTAAGCTGGTATTATTGCCGAATATACATGCCGAAGGGCAGTTGCAGGAAAAAGTGTTTATGGTGCAGGCAGGGTGGGTAGGTACCTATACTAAAAACACACTCAGGCATCTTACGGCCATCAACCCCTGGATACAAACCATCAGCACTCAATTTAATACCAAAGAAGTGGAATTGTATGGTGGCATCAAAGCCACGGTGGGCAAGCATTTCAACTTTAGTGCCAAAGCAGGTGTGGTTACTTTTGATAACGCTCCACTCTTTGTAAATGATTCATTGGATGGTAATAGTTTTTATGTACGCAACGAAAGCCGCATGGGCGCATTGAGAATACATGGCGATATCAGCTATATTAACCAGGATAAGTTTACATTAACATCCGGTATTACATTTAATGGCTATACAGGGCTAAGGGATAATGCAAGAGCATGGGGAACAGTGCCAATGGAACTGAACGCTTCCCTGCGCTGGTGGGCCTTTAAGCAGGTAATGCTCAAAAGTGATTTTTATATGTTTACAGGCGGCGCTTACCTGCAGAAAAATGTATCGGGTACGGGTACAGGTGGTACAGACCTGAGCGTTGGGGCAGAGTTTAAAGTAAACAAAATGTTTAGTGCGTGGGTTGATTTTAATAATGTATTCAGCAGCAAATACCAGCGCTGGCACAATTACGAAGTATATGGCCTTAATATCATGGGTGGTGTACGGGTTACTTTCTAGCGTAGTAAGCACCCAGGTAGTCTTTTTATTATAAAAGACCATTTAATCAGCGGTTTTTTAAAGAATGAAAGCTATTTTGCGCAAAATATTTATAATTGTATAAAAACGGGATTGTGCAGTCACATATAGCAGCGTATTTATTTCAACTCAACAGGATAAGTCTGCCCGGATTGGGCAGCTTTTCTGTTTCTGAAAGCCCGGCTATACCCGATTTTGTAAACAGGCAGATTCTGGCCCCGGTTTTATCAACTTCATTCAGCGAAACAGTAGATGAAGATGCTGCTGATGCTTTTCTGCACTATATTTCAAAAAAGGAGGGCATCACCAACCAGCAGGCTGCTGAGCAATACCAGCAATGGTATGGCAGTGTTCAGCAGCAACTTGGGCAGGGCATGCAGGTGCAATTGGCTGGTATTGGTAAATTACATCAACAGAATGGAACGGTCGTTTTTGACGAGGAAACACTACCAGCAGTTTTTTTCCCTGCTGTACACGCCGAAAGAGTAATACACCCCGAAGCAGCACATACCATGCTGGTGGGTGATAAGGAAACCACCAATGTGGAAATGACGGATTACTTTGCCACCGAGCCGGTTAAAAAGGACCGTTGGTGGATATGGGCGCTGATATTAGGGCTTTCAGGGGCTGGCATCATCCTGTTCCAATTGCTGCAATATGCCACTGGTATCTTTGGTACGGGTAATGCCTGTTCAATTGAAACCGTTAATCCGGGCACTTTATACAGGCTTATTCAATAATTTCCGTCTCTTTTTCTTTTCTTTGCAGCTTATTGATTTACCAGGAATGATTCATTACTCACAGTGTCCTGCTTGCGGCAGCGAAAATATTACAGCACTTTTAACGGCTACAGATCATACTGTTTCAAACCAGCAGTTTGCAGTTTGGCATTGCAGCAATTGTACCCTCAGGTTTACACAGGATGTACCCGGCCAGGATGACATAGGGCCTTACTACCAGTCGGAAAAATACATTTCGCACAGCGATACAAAGAAAAGTCTCGTTAATACACTCTATCATTTTGTGAGAAGGAAAACCCTGCTTTCAAAAAAGAAACTGGTTACGCAGCAAACAGGTCTATTAAAGGGGATAATACTCGATATTGGCTGCGGTACAGGCGCTTTTTTACATACCATGAAAATGGCAGGCTGGGGCAGTACAGGTCTTGAGCCCGATGCCATCGCCCGAAATAAAGCCGCTGAATTGTACAACCTGCATCCCGAAAGCCCTGAGCAATTATTCACACTAAAAGAAAGCAGTTTTAATGCCATTACTATGTGGCATGTGCTGGAGCATGTACACGACCTGCATGGTTATATGAAGCAACTCCATAAAATACTGGCAGCAAGCGGACGGTTGTTTATAGCCGTACCCAACTATACCAGTTATGAAGCCACTGTGTACCAGCAAAACTGGGCATCGTGGGATGTACCCCGGCATTTGTACCATTTTTCACCGCAGGCAATGAAAGCATTGCTGCAGCAGCATGGCTTTGTGCTGCAGGCCACCAGGCCGATGTGGTTCGATAGTTTTTACATCAGCATGCTGAGCGAACAATATAAAAATGGCAAGGGCAATATTGTAATGGCCTTTATCAGGGGGCTGCAATCCAACCTTAAAGCATGGCGCAGCAAAGAAAAATGCAGTTCTATTATTTATATTATATCTAAAGGATAACTAATATACAATACGTTGGTTACTATTTTTAAAAAATGAGGTTTCGTAAATTTTTAAGACCATTAATTGGATTGTTTATAATAGTCACAATCATTGTGGGATTAGCCTCCTTATATCATCCGATCATTTTTAAATTGTTAACAGGTTCTGCAAGACTTTTAGACAGACCTGTAAATGCAATTGTTTACACAGACGGGAAAATAAACAATGACATAAAAGTTTATCATGTTGATAAGTATTGGAACGGCCAACCTGCGGATTATTACGTTTTGTATTTTGCTTATGCAGTCAAAAGCAGACTGAAATTTTTAAGTTTAAATAAAAAAGACAACTATGCAGGAATACCGGTTTCGGCAAATATCAGGGACTATGATATTGTTGCAGGTTTTTTGATTCAAAGTGAAACGGGAGGAAACTTTACGCCAATGCAAGACGACATGAAAGGCTTAAACTTTGAACCGGGACTTACATTCATTAACGGTCAAGTACTACTGATAATTCCACCGGCTGCAAAGGAACTCAAATGTGACAGCTTACAGGTGATTCTGTAATTGCTTATTGTTATACCAATGACTGCTGCCGCGGCTTGTGTATTCGCCAGCCAGGAACATTTATTAATACACCCTGGTAAGCAGTTACCGTTATCAGTATAAAAAAAACCTGTAGTTTACGCTACAGGTTTTTTAGTATCAATAAATAGTTTTTATTTTTTTACCACAGCTTTTGTGTCATTGCCGCCCAGTAAGTCAGCTTCGCCAAGTGGTTTGTCTTTTGCAAAGTCAACCAGTATGGGTGCTGCTACAAATATGGATGAGTAAGTACCGGTAACCACACCAATAAGCATTGCAAAGGCAAAACCACGGGTAACTTCACCGCCAAAAATGAACAGAATCAGGATGGTTATGAACACCGTAAGCGAAGTCATAATAGTACGGCTAAGCGTATCGTTAATGGCTTTGTTGATGATGGTGCCTTTGTCTGCCCCTTTCATATCCCTGCTGTATTCCCTTACACGGTCAAATACAATTACCGTATCGTTCATGGAGAAACCAATTACCGTTAATACAGCAGCAATAAAATGCTGGTCTATCTCCAGAGAGAAGGGTACAATATTTTTAAGAAAAGAGAACACTGCTAAAGTTACCAGAACGTCATGCAGCAATGCCACAATAGTACCTAAAGAGTATCTCCAGTCACGGAAGCGGATGAAGATGTACACAAATATGATGAGGATGGCAAAAATGGTTGCCTTGATGGCTCCTTTTTTAAGGTCATCAGATATACTTGGCTCTACTTTAGCCGAACCCTGTATGTTCTTTTTTGCAAAGTCAGCGTAAGTGGTGGTACCCAGTACTTTTTTAAGTCCCTCGTACAATTTCATCTTCACTGCACTGTCAGCACCTTCCACACCCTTCAGGTAAGAAGTGGTAATGTTCAGGTGTTTGCTATCACCAATTGTTTTAATAACGGGGAAATCTCCAAATACCTTTTTCAGGTCATCCTGTACATCGCTGTTTTCAACCGGCCTGTCAAACGCTACTGTAAAGCTGCGGCCACCTTCAAATTCAACCCCCTTATTAAATCCGTTGAAATAAGCACCAATACCTGCAAACAGTACTACAACAGATATTCCATAAGCTACTTTTCTGTACTCGATAAATTTAAAAGCAGCATGTTTAAATACACGTTTTGAAATACCGGTAAAGTAATTGAAGTGACGTTTTTTATTTGTCCAGAAATCAGTAATTAAACGTGAAACAAGGATACCGCAGAACAAAGAGAGCAGTATACCTATGATTTGAGTGGTAGCAAAACCCAGTACCGGCCCGAGGCCGAAATATGCCAGAATGATTGCAGTAAGCAAAGTGGTAACGTGTGCGTCAATTACAGGAGCCAGCGATCGCTTGTAACCATCATTTACTGCCTGTTCATAACTCTTGCCCTTTGTTAACTCTTCCTTTATACGCTCAAATATAATTACGTTCGTATCCACCGCCATACCAATGGTTAATACCAAACCGGCAATACCAGCAGCAGTTAATGTAAAGCCAAAAGTAGCCAGTACACCCACAGTAAACAGCAGGTTTAATATCAGGGCAATATTGGCCACCCAGCCAGCCGTGTTAAAA
>JANMDL010000669.1:0-7170 GCA_031376295.1 Chitinophagales bacterium | reverse complement strand
AGCTGCTATTGATAAAGTAGCTGAAATGGGCGTGGGCGACAGTACCCGTGTGGCTGTGGGCGGACATAGCTACGGCGCTTTTATGACGGCCAACCTGCTTGCGCATACCAATTTATTTAAAGCTGGCATTGCCCGCAGCGGTGCATATAACAGAACGCTTACACCCTTTGGATTTCAGAATGAGGAACGCACTTACTGGCAGGCGCCGGAAGTGTACAACCGCATGAGCCCCTTCAGCTATGCTGATAAAATAAAAACTCCGCTGCTGCTCATACATGGTGAGGCCGATAACAATTCAGGCACTTTTCCCATACAGAGCGAAAGATTGTTTAATGCAGTAAAAGGACATGGCGGCACGGTACGCTTTGTACAACTGCCATATGAGAGCCATGGCTATGCCGCAAAGGAAAATATATTGCACATGCTGTGGGAAATGAATACATGGATGGATAAATATGTGAAGAATAAGGGACAGAGTAAGTATGTGAAGTAGCGTTGGTCGTTGAGCGATGGTCGTTGAGCGATGGTCGTTGGGCGTTGGGCGATGAGCGATAGGCGTTGGGCGATGAGCGATGGGCGATGGGCGTTGGGCGATGGGCGTTGAGCTGCAGAACAGGTGACTTACTACTTATTAACCAGCATGATGATTATCTGTACAGCTACTCTACAGGTAAATCATTATAAAAAAATCACACTTATTATGAGGTATATCAGTACCTTTTTTTTACTCTTTTTGTGTGTAAGTTACATCCATTGCCAGAAACTTACAGATACCATGTTTTATAACGGGAAATGGGAAATTTGCGAAAAACCAATTGCTGAATATTACCGCATCGGCACACTCGCCATTGATTCCTTTTGGTTCTTTACAGGCGAAATAAAAGATTATACCACCGAAAATGTGCTTGTAATGAACGGTCACTACAGCGTGGATGGGTATAAAAACGGCAGTTTTGAATTTTTTTATCCCAATGGCAATCCTATGCTGAAAGGGACATACAAAAATGATAAGATGGCCGGTATTTGGGATTGCTATTACGAAAACGGCAATCACAAGGCTACCATTTACCTGCCAGAAGACAACAATGCATTCAGCATATACAAATACACTGATGAAACAGGAAAAGTGCTGGTGGAAAATGGCAGCGGCAGCTTTCGCTGGAGAGAATATGAAATTGAAAAACAGCTTAACCGCTATTATTCTTATACGCTGGAGGGTGAATTCAGGGACAGCCTGAGAAATGGCACCTGGAATTATTATTACGATGATGAAACCGATATGAATACCCTTGTTTTTAAAGAACAGTATGATGCAGGTAAACTGAAAAAAGCAAAATATTACGGATACTATACCGAGAAGATAAGCGCTGCCAACGTTGTTTTTAATTTTGAACCCCGTAAAATTGCCACCACAGAAAAAATCACTTACGATGAGTTTTTACGCAAGCGTGACAGCACAGGCGAAAAGCAGGAAAACTTCATTAAGTATATTATCAATGGCGAATCTCCTGTGATTACCCTTAAGGAAAAGGAGTTTTCCAAAGCATTCATCAAAATCATCCTTACCCTTGAGCGGCACAGCAGCAAAATTAATTATGCAGGCAGGGATATTGACGGTGAAATTGAATTTAAAATATCAGATAAGGGTTACCCGGAAGATATCAGTATAAAGGGGGATATCAGCGAAAAGGAAAAGGTTTTCATCCGGTATATAATGGATAAGTTCAAGGGAATTGAAATGCCGGCTATTGACAACTCTGTGGGTATTGAAGGATACCACAAATTTTATTTCTTCACTTTTGATCCACGGCCATTTGTACCGCTCAGCATAAGGAGTTATATGCCCAAAGAAGATTTCATCTTCAGCACCATACCCAAACCAAAATTCCTGGAGTTTGCTAAGGATATTAAAAAAGTAATACGGAAGATAATTAACCGAAGGTATTAGGAATGATATGTACAACTACACCTTCCCTTCGGTGTCTTTACCAAAATATTCCTGGCTGCCAAAAAGCACTGGCATAGCAAGACACTGCGGCAGAAAGACTTTACAACCGGCCAATTTCTATAACCTGACTTAAGCTGTGTTCCACCGGTTAGGACTAAGCATTTTCAAAGGGCGTATGGGCGGAGACAAAGCTGAAAAAGAGCTGCCTTACTACAGCTCTTTTCTGCACCGGAGGACTTATGCCTGTGCATAAAGCTATGTTACGAAGCCCACTGGTAAACATAAACCACCTAATGGCGGGGTGTCGCTGAACAGAGTATAGCCTACAATATCCGGTCTCAAATGAGCCGGGCTTTTTTTTTTGAACGAAAATGATTTTTTGCGGGGCTTCCCGGCTATACCACTAAATGGTAGCGGTTCGTAGTTTTTACATTTGTTTCTTTTCTCACTTTTTAATACTCACTTTTTCGTTCACTAAAAATTCTTTTACGGATGTCCACTTTATATTTGAATACCTGTCGTTGTCATATTTTTGGAAAATAATTCTGCCTTCCATCATATCTCTCATGTATTGCATCCCCTGCCATGCCGGGTAAAGTTCATTTTTTGCCGGGGAAAAAAATCTTGTTAGTTTGATAATGATATTTAAAAGGTTAATGCCTCCTGGTCTGAATAATTTATATTTTTTACTGGTAAGTTCCGTAAGTAATTTCACAAAGCCGTTACAAGAAAGTCTGTCGCCTGCAATTCTTAAAAATCTTGGTGTGTTTTCTTCAATAGCCACTTCTGCAATGAATTCGGCAATATTATATGTAGTCGTAAACTCCATGATTTGATTTGGATTACCCCAACAAAGAATGCGTTTTTGTTTAAACATAATCAAAGGCATATCTGTAGTTACCAAATCCATAAAAGGACCATTAAAAATAGTTGTTGCCTTGATTGGTGTTTTGTTAATATAATTGTGGAACTCTCTTCTGAAGTCTAAATTTCTATTCTGACCTTGTTTTAAGTTTGTAAAATCACTTGAATAGTCGCTTGGTATAAATCTTTGAACATTTGCTTCAACCGCAGCATCTAAAAATATTTTTTGAGTATCAATTATCGTTTCTCTTAAACCCGACAAAGCCGACACGATACAATGTGCTCCTATACAATGTTTTGAAATCCCGGCTTTATTGCTTGTGTCTACCTGAAAGACTTTAACTCCTTTTTGTTCCAGTACTTTTATTTTTTCTATGTCTGTTTCTAAACGGACAATTGCTCTCACTTCGGCATCTTTGGCTAATAATGCGTTTACAATTTTACTGCCCAGATTTCCGGTGGCACCTGCTATTACTATTATTTTTTTCATTCAGGATTATTATTTGGCAAGTCTTTGTTATTCAGAATTCCATCTGTCCGGAACCGCTGCCACTTGAAAAACAAATGTAAAAAAATATATTCAAATGCTCAATAGAAATTCTTTTTCCTGAAGCAACACCGGCAGTGCCTGCGGGCTACAAATCCACCTAAAGGCGGGGTGTCGCTGAACAGGGTATAGCCGTTCGTTGTTTTTCGTCTTACGATACTTTGTCACGAAGTTTTTATACGCTTAAAAATTTTGTATGCAGCTGAATTTTGTATAATGCTGACTTTGGATATTGATTCGGGTTGTTTTAAAATGATGGATTAGGGTTTATTTATCAAAGCTTTCTTTCATCGCAGCTTTTATAAATCGTTCAAATTCTTTTACCTCGTCGGCATCTGGTGGCAAACCCAGTAACATATGAATTTGCCCTGCGAAGCTTTTGTCCCAAACTTTTACGCCGCTTTTTCGAAGTTTAGCAGCATATAAAATACCGTCATCTCTAAGAGGGTCAAACTCAGCATTGATAATCACTGCAGGGGGCAAACCTCTTAAATCCTCCGTGAGTATCGGTGATACTTCCGGATTGCTGTATTGGCCGGGTGCATATAATTCCATGGCAAAATAGCAGGCTGCCTTTGTTTGCCAATACCCTTTTGCGTTTTCTGTGTACGAAACAGAGGTTTCCATATTTTGAGGAGTGCAATCAGCAGGAAGTCCATTCAAAATCTGCAACTTTATTTTATTACTTATGCCATCTTTCTTCGCTTTTTGGGTTATAACTGCCGCCAAATTTGCACCAGGGCTAATTCCTAACAATGCTATGCGACTGGTGTCTCCACCAAATTCACTACCATGTTCGGCAATCCATTTAAAGGCATTGTAGCTGTCGTTTACAGCAGCAGGAAATTTGTTTTCAGGTGCAACCCGATAATCAATAGCAAAAACAATTGCTCCGTAAGTTTTTGCATCCTGCCAAAGTGAATGCTCTAATCCGGGAAGTAAAGGCGAAATAAAACCGCCTCCATGATAATTGATAATAATTGGTAGATTTGGGGAATGACCTGGATTAAAAATTAATATGGGAATACTGTCAACGGTAATTTTAATTCTTTTAACATCTTCTTTGGGATAGGGTATCAGCGGAAGTCTTGGATATTTAATTTGAGCGATAGGTATATCACGTAGTTGCTCGATAGTCATGTCTTGGTATCCAATCATCTTTAAGAATGAGGTTACTCTGGGATCTAGTTGTCTGGCACCACATGGTTGAGCTAAAAGCTCCTGTTCGTTGAATACAAAAACAATGCTTAAAAAGATAATTAATATTGATTTTTTCATGCTATGCAATTTGTGGTTATGTCCAAATAAGTAGAGTCTGTCCCAATATAGCCCCTAACGTATTGCAGCTACCAGTAGTTGGCGTTTAGAACACTCAACTGGCAATACCTACAAAGGGTTGTTTAAAAATACAAAACTTTGTATTACCTCTTCTGAGCCAATTACAAATAGGTTTTACTACCGTTTTTTTGTTTGAATTTTCTTTTTTTTTATTGTTATGAATTAAAATTCTTTATTAGTTCTTTACAATTATAAACCTTTCCGGCATAGGAGAGATGTCAAAAGATTCTAGCATTGTGAACTTTGTACTTAAAAGGTACTAAGTTGTACTTCAGAACTCCGGCTTAGTACTTCCGAAGTACAAAACCGAACTTAATAACTCCGGCACCTGAGTTCAGAAGTACAAAGCCGGAGTAAAAAGCATCAAAGCCGGGGTTCTGAACTCCATCATCGGAGTTAGCATTAAAAAAAACAATACCTGCAAAATAAATATTATGCGATGCGCAAAAATATTCATAAAAAATGAACGGTCAATCCCTTTTCTTAATCCGCTTCACAACACACACCACCCCCACCGCTGCAAAATAAAATATATACGGAAACACCACCATGGCAAAGCGGCTGTGGTAATCGTCGCACTGCAGGGCAATGGCAATGGCGTACAAGGCTATCAGCAACCAAAGGTAAAAATGCCCTGCGGCTTTTGTTTTTATAAACAGCCCAACTATAGCAAAAAAATACACCGGCAGCATTACCGCATACAGCAGCAGGTTGTGTGCCGTGGAATAATAGGGCCTGGCAAGGTTGAAGAAAGAAACCAGCCTGAGAAAAAACAGTTGTAAAAAATGCAAAGGGTTGTGCAGGATATAATACAGCAGATCGGTTAATGGCTGCCCGGTATTGTCAATATCCAGGTTGGTGCTGCTGCCCGCCGTGGGTATAAAGCAGATGATATGCGCTTCCACAAAGGGCTTCATCACATCAAAATCGCCACCGCCGGTTTTAAATGCGGCGTTTACAATAAGCGTTACAATAGCTAAGGCGGAGAGTACCAGCAGTGATTTTTTCAACAATGCATAGTCGCCTTTTATTTTCTGCTGCACTACATACAGCATAGCCGGTGCCACAAACAAAATACCGGATGGCCTTGTTACCACCAGCAGCAGCAAACCCGCTGATAACCCCACCAGCGCAGCGGGGCCAAGGCTGCTGCGTATAAGCAAATAACTGAAGATGATGGTAAAACTGATAAACAGTGATTCAGTATATAAATAAGTATTCCAAATTTGCAAAGGAATAAAGACAATGAGCAGCAGCGCAGCAATAAAAGCAACCCTGCGGTTTTGTGATAAATGATAACTCATTTTATAAAAGCAGCCCGTTGCCAGTGCATTCAGCAGCAACTGTACCACAATAACACCCCAATAGCCAATACCGGTTTTAATACAAAATGCCAGCAGCAAGGTAGGCACCGCATAAAACCATGATTTAGCTGCTTCAAAATGACCATGCTGTAAAAAATAATTGGCCACATTTACATGCACCTGCCCTTCCATATTGGTGGTAATGCCTTTTGCGCAAAGCTGCGCCACCTGCACCAGCAGCCATACTGCTGCCAGTAACCATGTGTTGCGATTGATGCTATTGAAAGAAAAGTTCATATCAGGCATGAAGATAATTAATTAGCTGATGTGATAATGTGCTGATCGGCTATTTGTTCCCTGCGCAACGCCGGGTCAAAGCCCGGAAGAATCAGCACATCATTGCATCATCCAATTAGCTAATTGATTTTACTCCCCTTCATGGCGGTGCTGATGGCTGCATCCATCACCCTTTCGGCATAGGGACGTGAAATGTCGTTGAGTTCTTCAATTTTTTTGTGCAGCAGGTCTTTATCCTCCATCGTAAGTGCCAGTTGCAGTGCCTGCATGGCCCCGGCGGTTTGCATCAGTTCTTCCTGAGTAAGCAGGGCCGCATTCTTTTGTATAAACCTTTCCGTTGTTTGCAGCAACTGCTCCCCTTCTGTTCTGGCTTCCACCAGCGCACGGGTGGCAATATCTGTTTTTGCATTGGTGATAGAATCCATCAGCATCGTTTCCACTTCTTCATCAGTAAGCCCGTATTGCGGCTTTACCTCAATGCTTTGCTCCACACCGCTGCGCAGTTCTTTGGCGGTTACCACCAGTATACCATCTGCATTTATCAAAAAATTTATCTCCACTTTGGCCATGCCTGCTGGCATACCCGGAATACCCGTAAGGTCAAATTCTGCCAGCTTGCGGTTGTCTTTCACCATATCCCTTTCGCCCTGGTACACCGAAATCTTCATGCCGCTTTGCCCATCTCTTTGCGTGGTATATTGCCGGCCAGCTTTGGTGGGTATTTTTGCATTGCGTGGCACCAGCACATCCATCAGTCCGCCCATTGTTTCTACACCGAGAGAAAGCGGTGTTATATCCAGCAATAAAAAATCTTTGTTGTTACCGGCCAGTATATCTGCCTGTATGGCTGCACCCAGCGCCACCACTTCATC
>JANMDL010000617.1:0-5664 GCA_031376295.1 Chitinophagales bacterium | reverse complement strand
ACTGCCGAGGTTGCCGGGGCAAACTCGCTGCTTTTAAGCACCACACAGTTACCTGCGGCAATAGCACCTACCAGTGGGGTAAATAGCAGTTGCAATGGATAGTTCCAGGGGCCGATAATAAGGGCTACTCCCAGCGGTTCTGTAATGGTATAGCTTTTTGAAGGGAGGTTCACCAGGTTGGTGCGTACAGGCTGCGGCTGCATCCACTCCGTTAAACTTTTAAGTGTGGCATTTATTTCGCTTAATAAAAAACCTGTTTCTGTTACCCAGCTTTCTTCAGGGCTTTTTTTAAGATCAGTATACAATGCTTCGTGCAGTTCCCCTTCGGCCTGCAGCAGGGCTGCTTTCAGTTTTTGTAATTGCTCCCTGCGAAAGGCATAACTGCGTGTAGTGCCACTGTCGTAATAACGGCGCATGGCATTTACCAGGTTGATATCGAACATAACCTCTAATTTTGATACAAGATAGTATAAAACAATAGTATGACGGATGAACAATACATGCAGCAGGCGCTTAAAGAGGCGCAAAATGCTTTTGATGCAGGCGAAGTGCCGGTGGGCGCCGTGGTGGTGATGAACAACCGCATTATTGGCCGGGGCCACAACCAGGTAGAGCTGCTGAATGACAGTACCGCCCATGCTGAGATAATTGCCATTACTGCAGCGTTTAATTTTTTGGGCAGCAAATATTTGCAAGAAGCCACTTTATACGTAACACTGGAGCCCTGCCTGATGTGTGCCGGAGCCTTGTACTGGAGCAAAATTGGGCGAATAGTTTGGGGTGCAGATGATGAAAAAAACGGACACCGCAGATGCACAGCTCCCAACAATCCCTTTCACCCCAAAACCGAACTGGTGAGTGGTATTTTAAAAGAAGATTGTGCTGCGCTGATGAAGGAGTTTTTCAGAATCAGGAGATAGTTTTTTACGCACCAATTTAGCATTTAGTACTCAACAATAACAATAGGGGCGAATTTTTGCCTAATTAACTAATATAAGTAGTAACATAGGCAATATTTAACCAGTAAAGGCGAAATATTGCCCAAAAACTTTTATTTTACTGTGCTACTTTATGTCGTATTGTGACACATTTTTTTAGTTATTGAACTTTTACTTAATAAAATAGGGCAATATTTCACCCTTTTAACTAATATAGATAGTAAAAACGGCAAAAAAAAGGTTATATAGGCAAAATATTGCTCTAATTAAATTTTTTCTTAGATTTGTACCATTAGATAACAAAATAGATTCGGATATGACCAAGTTAACAGAAATAGCCGAAAAAATCCGAAGAGACCGCATACTAAAGAATTTTACACAGTCAGATGTATCCGAACTTTCTGGCATTAGCCTGCGCACCATACGGGATATGGAAAAGGGATCAGGCCAATCGAGTCTTGCCAATTGGCAAAAAGTATTAGATGTACTCGGACTTGAATTTGGTATAAAAACAAAAAAACTAACAGATGCGGAGAGGCCGGGTTTATTTCAATGAAATTATAGCTGGTGAAATATCAGAATTGGATGACGGCAGTGGCTATGTGTTTATATACGATACCGCCTATTTTAACAATGACAAGTTACCTGCCATAAGTGTTACACTACCTAAATGGAAACAAGAGTACAGGTATGATACCTTGTTCCCTTTTTTTTTCAATATGCTCAGCGAGGGAGCCAATCGTAAACTGCAATGCCGCCATTTTAAAATTGATGACGATGATGACTTTGGCCTGCTGCTGCAAACAACTGATGCCGAAAGTATTGGTGCCATCACGGTAAAACCAATAACATGACTATACTTAACAACATATCATTTTGCCCCGGAACATTGCAACCGGGTTTTAGCACTTACTCACCAAAGTGCCGTAAATTATTATTTGATGGAGAGAAGGTTAGCCACATACTGCCATTTGCTCTGTCGGCAGGTATGCTGGATGCCAATGACCCGTTAACAGCTAATAAGCTGCGTATTTCCATTTCTGGTGTGCAGGAAAAGTATTCGCTGCGCCAGGAAGGAAAACAATTAAAACTGGCGGCTGGTGGCGGCACTCATATATTAAAACCCATTTCTGGAAATTTAGCTACGGTTAATCAAATGCCTGCAAACGAACACCTTTGTATGCAAATAGCTGCACAGGTGTACAAGCTGCCAACGGCTGCCAATGCGCTCATTTTTTTTGCTGATGGTGCGCCAGCCTATATTACCAAACGCTTTGATGTGCAAGCAAATGGCAAACGCTGCCTTAAGGAAGATTTTGCCACACTGGCCGGCGCTACCACCCAAACTGCCGGAACGGATTATAAGTATAAGCACAGCTATGCAGGTATAGCTTCATTGATTGATCAGTATATACCGGCGGCCATCCCGGCAAAAGAGCAACTGTTTAAAATGGTAGTTTTCAATTACCTGTTCAGCAATGGCGATGCACACCTTAAAAACTTTTCAAGGCTCGACTGCTCGGCAGATGGGCAGGCCAGCTTGGCCCCGGCATACGACCTTGTTAATACCAGCCTTCATATTACCGACAATGACCTTGCACTTACCGATGGGCTTTACGAAAAGGATTATGAATACCCAAGCTATGGCAGCTACGGCTATTATGCTTACGATGATTTTGTGGAGTTTGGCACCCGCATTGGGTTGCTGCCGCAAAGGGTGAGGCGCATGCTGCTGCCTTTTATCACCCGGCAGCCAAAGGTGCCTGAACTTACTGGCAACAGCTACCTGGATGCAAACACAAGATCGCTGTACCTTGTTCAATACGAAGAGCGGCTGCTAAGGCTCAATCAGTCATTCAGCGGAATATTATAACCACCTGTTTCCGATTTAGGAAAGATTTGCCTGGTTCCTGCCTGCAATTCAACCTTCCTTTTGTAAATTTGTTACTATCATATACATTTCAATCATCACAGCCAACGGCTGTTAAACAATTATTATTATGGCATTTACACTTCCTGCATTACCGTATGCACACGATGCGCTGGAACCGCATATTGATACTACTACCATGCAGATTCACCATGGAAAACATCACCAGGCCTATGTAGATAACCTGAACAAGGCCATTGCAGGTACTGAGCATGAGGGCAAAACAATTGAAGCACTGGTTGCTGCGGCAGGCAGCATCAGCCCGGCTGTACGCAATAATGGTGGCGGCCACTGGAACCATACTTTCTTTTGGGAAAGCATGGCACCCGGCGCAGGCGGCACACCCACAGGTGCTGTTGCAGATGCAATTACTGCGGCATTTGGCTCTTTTGATGCGTTTAAAGAAAAATTTAACAATGCCGGTATTACCCGCTTTGGCAGTGGCTGGGCCTGGCTGATTGTAAAAGATGGTAAGCTGGAAGTTTCTTCCACCCCCAACCAGGATAACCCGCTGATGGATGTGGCTGATGTTAAAGGCATACCTGTACTGGGCTGCGATGTGTGGGAACATGCCTATTACCTTCACTACCAAAACCTGCGGGCAAAATACTTAGAGGCTTTCTGGAATGTAGTAAACTGGGGTAAAGTGGCAGAAAGATTTGCGGCTGCCAAATAAAATAATTTGTGACAGACAAATAAGTGTAACTGTAACCTTTTGGGGTTGCAGTTTTTTTATTGTATTTTGTTCCGGTAAAAGAACATACATGAAGCAGTTATTGAGTATCCTTTTTTTAAGCGGCAATATATTTCCGGCTGCAGCCGATACCCCCGGCAAAGCCACCAATCATCCCAGCAAGATTACACTGCAAAATGCAGCCAGCCTCAGCGAATACACATTGTATTGGAAAAAGCACTATGCCGATACTACTATCATTGTAACTGCTGATACCAGCATTATCATACCTGGCAGCGGTGGTGCCCCGGATGAAGGAAAGTTTTGGGGTATCCATAAAAAAACAAAAAAATCGACTGATACCATTACCTTTTCCAACTACTATGACCCTGATTATGTATTGCTGCTGAATGGCATGCGGGGCGATTCTATCCGTTATGTGCAGGAAGAACTTTCTAATGAGAATGAAATTGTAAAAACGGCCAATAAAGACAGCATCAGCAATAAACAATTAGTAGCTGATGCAGAAAAAATTACAAAAAATCATCAACTGAGAAACATACTGCTGGGTGCTTTGGCAGGTGCCGCATTGGGTGGTTTGACCTGGTTCTTTATCAGAAGAAGAAAAAAGAATCAACAGGAAACAAATACATCAACTCCAAAATAATTTTTATGGCACCGGATCATAGCCATGCCTACCCCAGGGATGGCAGCGGGCAACTCTTTTGATGGTGAGCCACATACCTTTGATGGGGCCGTATTTTTTAAATGCCTCAATGCCGTAATGTGAGCAGGTGGGTGTGTAGCGGCACTTATTGCCCAGCCAGGGCGAAATGATCCATTGGTACAGCTTTATTAACACGATAAAAGGAAAACTGAGTATTGCCCATACACTAATCGGGGCAGGAGGTTGTTTACCTTCCTTATCGCCGGCCGCATTGCTATGGGTGTGCTGTTTCAACTTTTTCTTTTAATCTTTTGAGTATGCTGCCGGTTTTTTCATACACCAATGGATACAATGGAAGTTCATTACCGGTATAAATTACAAAAACAGCCAATTGTTTTTGCCCTGATTCAAGTAACTGCTCCAGTTCGTTTTTTTGCAGTCGCCATGCTTCTCTTAACAAACGTTTTACCCGGTTGCGGTGTACTGCTTTTTTAAAATGCCTGGTGCTTACACCAAAGCCGCATTGCAGTGGTGCTTGCTGCTGCTTTACGGGTGCGGGGGCCGCATCTTTATTAACTGTAAGGTACAATACCCTGAAAGGAAAATTGGAAAACGACTTCCCTTCTTTGAACAACTGCTCAATAATTTTACGGCTTTTCAGCCGCTCTGTTTTGCCAAGCGTATATCGTTGTGTCTGCTCCACCTTGTAAATAAAAAAACCTTCAAATTACTTTGAAGGCGTAAATATGATACTCCAATTGCTGTTGCAGCATAATGGAAATTATTATTTTTTGTCAACCCTTTCGCTGGAAACAGTTAGTTTTTTACGACCCTTCCTGCGGCGGCTTGCCAGTACCTTACGGCCGTTGGCTGTTGCCATGCGCTCACGAAATCCATGTACAGATTTACGGCGGCGTTTGTGGGGTTGGTATGTGCGTTTTTTATTTGCCATTTTTTACAATTTTCCTTTTACAAAAATATTTTTTCAAATTCTGTTCAAACCCAGCAAAATCACCATATTCTGCTGCTTGTGAAAGGACGGCGAAGGTAAGGCGATTTTTTTAATTTTTGAGCCGCAAATCAAGTTTTTTAGCGGATTTATTCATTTTATAGTGCTATGTGCTGCGATTTTACTGTTTTTCCGAAAAAAATAGCTGCGGCACTGTCGAAACTTTCAGCCGAGTCGGTGGTAAAAAAGGCCATTTTACCGGTTTTGCTGCATTGTTCGTCAATTACCGGATGGCGCAGCAGGTAATTTTTTAGGCTGGCAGCCACAATTGCGCCCTGTGTTACCAGTTGTATGCCAGGCGGCAGGTATTGCTGTATTTTAGGCAGCAGCAGGGGGTAATGGGTACAACCAAGCAGTATCGTATCAATATCCGGGGCCTGCTGCATCAGGTTAGCAATGCTACCTTTTACAAAATAATCTGCACCGGGGGTATTGTACTCATTGTTC
>JANMDL010000569.1:0-3652 GCA_031376295.1 Chitinophagales bacterium | reverse complement strand
CGAAACACTGATGGCAGCCGGTGGTTTTTACAGAAAATTAGTTGACATGCAGGAAATAAAATAAATTGACGTTGCAACATGTATCTGCAATAAAATAATACAGCATCCGGCAACAAACAGATAAATTTATAAAAATAACACAGCGATGAAGATTTTTTTTCAATATTTTAAACCATATAAATGGCTGGTGGTGCTTACACTTACGCTGGCTGCCATCAATATGTGTTTTTCCCTTTTAGATCCAATCATACTTGGCAAATTAACCAACCTTGCTTTTGAAGCCTGGAAAGAACCCCCGGTTTTCAAAAATTTCTGGTGGGAGTTTGCCGGGCAGGCATTAAAGCTGCTGGGATTTTCTGTTGGTGTGGCCATGATAAGCCGCATTGCCAAAGCCTTTCAGGATTATTTTTTAAACCTGATTACACAAAAATTTGGCGCATCGGTATTTACAAAGGGCCTGCAACATGCCATGAAACTGCCTTACCAGGAATTTGAGGACCAGCGCAGCGGCGAAACATTGTCCATCCTTACAAAAGTGAGAACAGATGTGGAACGTTTTTTTGCATCCTTTATCAATGTACTCTTCCCGGTGATTGTGGGTATTATTTTTGTAGCCGTGTATGCTACCAATATTCACTGGAGCCTCCCGCTGATATATTTTGGCGGCATTTTCCTGCTCATCTTCATCTCTAACCTGCTGAGTAAAAAAATAAAGGCTATACAAAAGAATATTGTAGGTAAAACTACTGCACTGGCAGGGGCCACTACCGAATCGCTGCGCAATATTGAATTAGTTAAAAGCCTTGGCCTTACCAAACAGGAAATAGAAAGGCTGAACAAAACCACGTACCAGATACTGGCACTGGAACTAACCAAGGTGAAAAAACTCCGCAGCATCAGTTTTTTACAGGGTACATTTGTAAATACACTGCGGCAGGTAATTCTGTTTATGCTGATGTGGGTGGTTTTCCGGCATTACCTTACGGCAGGGGAATTGGTAACCATGCAGGTATTTTCATTTTTTGTACTGGGACCATTGCAGGATATTGGTAATATCATCCTCACCTACCGGGAGGCACAGGTATCAATGGATAATTTTAATACCCTGATGAAAAAGGCGCCGGAAGCGGAGCCTGAAAACCCTAAAACGCTTGGGGTGATTGAACAGCTTGCCTTTAAAAATGTATCATTCAAACACCAGACAGCCAGCCATAAAGCAATTGACGATATCAGCTTTAATGTAAAAACCGGTGAAACAATTGCTTTTGTAGGCCCAAGTGGCAGCGGTAAATCCACCCTGATGAAGCTGTTGGTAGGCCTATACCGCCCCCAGGATGGCAATGTGTACTATAATGGGCTGGATGAAAATTCCATTGTGTTTGACGACCTGCGCAAACAGATTGGTTTTGTAACCCAGGACACCAATCTCTTCAGCGGCTCAATAAAAGAAAACCTGCTTTTTGTAAACCCCGGAGCTACAGATGATGACCTGCGGGATGTGCTTGACAAAGCCAGTTGCAACAACCTGCTGTCAAGAGCCGAAAAAGGATTGGATACCATGATAGGTGAAGGCGGACTCAAATTATCGGGTGGAGAAAAACAGCGGCTCTCTATCGCAAGGGCCTTGCTGCGTAAGCCGCACCTGCTGATATTTGATGAGGCTACATCGGCGCTTGACTCACTTACAGAAGAGGAGATAACAGATACCATCAAGGATATTTCACTTGACAGGGAGCAGATTACCATCCTGATTGCACACAGGCTCAGCACCATTATGCATGCCGACAGGATATACGTATTGGAAAAAGGATTGGTAGTGGAAACAGGCAATCACCAGGCCCTGCTCGAAGAAAAGGGTTTGTATTATGCCATGTGGCGACAGCAGATTGGAGAAAGAAAAAAAATAGTAACAGTATAACACATTTTTGCAATACGTTAAATATTTAAACTTACAGCAATATGAGCGGAACAGAGATACTCGGCCTGGCGGCAGGCACCATTACTTCTATCACTTTTGTGCCACAAGTGATACAGATATGGCGGACAAAATCGGCTAAAGATTTATCCCTGATGATGATGCTGCTGCTGATAACAGGCGTGGTGATGTGGCTTAGCTACGGCATCATTGTAAAAGACACGGCTATCATTTACACCAACAGCATGGTACTGGGGATGAGCCTGATTATGCTGTATTTCAAATTCAGGTTTAAGTAAAACTGCAGAAATAGTTGATAGTATCACAGATAACAGTTGACAGAAATTCAGCGGTTAAGAACGGGCGTAAGGCTGCCACTTTGAATTTATAACTTTAAACTGCTTAGCACTTTACAATACATACTTCCCTTTTATTTACAACATCAGTATTAGTGTTACTTTTGCAGCATGAGCAATAAGCCAACACCCGGTTATTTGTGGAGTTTATTTTCGATGAAGTGCCCCCGCTGCAGGCGTGGGCTTATGTTTAAAAGCGGCAATCCCTTTAAAAAATTAAAACTGTCCCATATTTTTGATATGCCTGAGAGGTGTACTGTATGCAACCAGCGTTATGAAATGGAGCAGGGCTTTTGGTATGGTACCGGCTATGTTAGCTATGCCCTTGCAGTAGCACTTTCTGTAGCAACATTTATAGCCTGGTGGGTTTTAATTGGCATTTCTGTGGATGATAACCGTGTATTTTACTGGCTTGGTTTTAATGCCCTGTTGCTGGTGGTGCTGCAACCCTGGCTGATGCGCCTGAGCCGGGTAATTTATATCTATATTTTTGTACGCTACGATAAGGATTACGAGCTGCACCAACCTCAGAAATTTGATGCCTGATACCTAAAAAATACTTTCTAACTGCTGAAGATGCGTAACCGTATAAGTTGGCTGTACTTCGGTAATAGCATTTATATGATTTACAAAAATACTGTCAATCCCGGCATTGATGGCACCTTTTATATCCGCATCAAGGTTATCGCCAATCATAATACTTTCTTTGTGAACTGCCCCTGCTTTGTTGATGGCATATTCAAAAATTTCCTTCTGTGGTTTAACGCTGTTGCTTGCTTCTGATGTTATGACGTGTGTAAAATAATGCCCCAGGCCGCTGTTGTTGAGTTTGCTCCACTGCGTTTTTTCAAAGCCATTGGTAATCATGTGCAGCGCATAACCTTTTGCGGTTAAATACTCCAGAATCTCCTTTGCATGCTCAAAAAGGTTCTGCTTTACGGGCAGTATTTCCAAAAAACGGGCGCTGATGGCTTTTGCCAGTACTTCATCACCAATCTTAAAATCCAGCAAGGTTCGCCACATACGCTTCCATTTCAACTCATCGGCAGTAATAAAACCATTGTGGTAGCGGTTCCACAAAATCTCATTGTGGTGCAGGTACTTCCTGTAAAAAACTTCAAAAGGTGTAACATTGCGGCTTTCCAGCTCAAATATTCCGTAAATATCCACCAGCGTTTCCCTGGCATTGGCATCAAAATCCCATAATGTATGATCCAGGTCGAAAAATAAATGCCTGTATTTCATTGTGTAAAATAGCTTTGCAGTAAAATTACAACCTAAAAAATAAAATCATGACTAGTGTTATTACAGGTGCATCCATAGGAATCGGGAGGGCTATCGCTGAGGCCTTTGCCAGTGAGGGTAATACCCTTTTTTTATG
>JANMDL010000566.1:0-5575 GCA_031376295.1 Chitinophagales bacterium | reverse complement strand
CTACATAATTACTGAACTCCTGCGGGGCAGCACCTGTGCCACCTTCGCCACCATCCACCGTAATAAAATCAGGGAAAATATTCAGCTCCACCATGGCTTTGCAGATGCCTATAAATTCATTTTTACGACCCACGCAAAGTTTAAAGCCAACGGGTTTGCCGCCACTTTGTTCCCTTAGTAATTGTATAAACTCCACCAATCCCCTTGGTGTACTGAAGGCACTGTGATAAGGTGGCGAGTCAACCGTGGTATAAGGCTCAACCAAACGGATAGCTGCAATTTCGGGCGTATTTTTTTTAGCCGGTAAAATGCCACCGTGGCCAGGTTTTGCTCCCTGCGACAGTTTCAGTTCAATCATTTTCACTTCGGGCCTCAAGGCATTCTGCCGGTAAGCATCAGCATTAAAATTTCCTTCTTTATCTCTTGCGCCAAAGTAGCCCGTGCCTACCTGCCAGATAATATCGCCACCCATTTTTAAGTGGTAGGGGCTAATGCCGCCCTCGCCGGTATTGTGTGCAAAGCCGCCCTGCCTGGCACCGCCATTGAGCGCCATAATTGCATTGGGGCTAAGTGAGCCAAAACTCATGGCGCTTACATTGAGTACGCTTAAATCGTACGGTTGCTTGCAGGCGAAATTACCAACCCTAACTTTTGGATGGTGGTTAAGATGTTTAAAATTTTTCGGTGCAATACTGTGGCTCATCCATTCGTAACCTTCGGCATATACATCTAACTGGGTGCCAAAGGGCATGGTATCGGTTTCCTGCTTAGCCCGCTGGTAAATGGTGCTTCTGTCGAGCCGGTTAAAGGGCCTGCCATCAATATCACTTTCAACAAAATACTGGTACAGCTTGGGTCGCAGGGCCTCCATCAGCCAGCGCATACGGCCAAAAAAAGGAAAGTTGCGCATCAGGCTGTGTTTGGTTTGAGCCATATCAATAAAGCCCATCGCAATGGGTATGGCCAGTACGCCGAGAATGTACCAGAAGCCCGGCCATAAGAGCAGGGCTGCTGCAACTAAAACAACTACCGTTATTATGCTGAAAATAATGAATGCCTTTCTCATAAGATAAAAATAAAGAAACTGGAGGTAACTGCAATGCGGTTTCAGCATCTTTAGTGCCATTTGTTAAAAGAAACAACCCAGCAACAAAAAAGGGGCCGCATTGCTGCACCCCCCTTTCTTTAAAAACAACCTCAACTTAAAAATTTTACCAAAGGCATTTCCAGATGGTACTCCATAAATTGCTCCACAGGCAGTTCTTGAAAGTATTCAACTGGCCGAGTGCTGTGCCAAATACACAATTAAAGAATTTTGATAATTTAAATGGCAGGTATTTTTTGCACTTGCTCCATATTTCACTCACATTAATGATTGGCCCGCATTTTTGGCTGATGGTGTTAAAGAAGCAGGAAAAAAAACTGTGCGTAAGTACAAGGTTATTGTTCCTGTCAACATAGTATTCCTCGTATCCAAAATTAGCATCATTGTTACTTGGCTCCTTGTAAATATCAAAGGCGCTGTATTCTTCACCACCCTTTATCTGCAGTATTTGTGAGGCAGTCTGCCCGTTCTCGTTTTCATAATCCGTAATCAGCAGTTCGCAATACTGACCACCGTATGTGCCGCTTAGCCATGTTGCAGTGCCATCCTGTACAAATCCTTTTTCAGCCAGTGTTGATTGAATGAGTTTTGCTTTTGAACTGGTTTGGTTGTGCCGTTCCATTGCTTTAAGGGCTTCCTGACCTTCTTTAAAAGTGAATCCATCCTGGGCATAAAGGCTGGTAAAGGCAAATACAAGTGCAGCCAGCATTGTTGCAAATATCTTTTTCATTTTTTTGTTTTTTTAATAGCGCTTACTCTGTTGTACGGTTTTCGGCAATCCCGTTTTTGTGTACCTGGCCAGGTATATGGTGCATTGATGTACAACTTTTTTTAGTGAGAAGCTGTATCAGCAACAACACAAAGCTATTGCTGCTGCCATGCTTAAACAAGCGTGAAAAAACCTGATTTTTTTTGATTATCCCTTTGTTTTTTGCAGTAGTTGTATTGCGTATTACCACGCATCCCGGCAGTATGTTATACCTTAAAGTAAATTTTGCCGTAGTTACGCCTTCAGTTATTGGATGCGTATCTGTACATTTGATATTTCAATTTTCAGTAAAATAAACAGCATGCAAAAAATTACCCCCTTTCTTTGGTTTAATGGACGCCTGGAAGAAGCCGTTAACTTTTATACCTCCATTTTTAAAAACTCAGCAATTGTAAATGTGCGCAAAGGGCCGGATGGCAAGATGTTCACTGCCACATTTGAACTGGAGGGGCAGCAGTTTTACGGATTGAACGGTGGCCCGATGTTCACCTTTACTGAAGCGGTGTCTTTTTTTGTGAGCTGCGATACCCAGGAAGAAATTGATTACTTCTGGGAAAAATTATCTGAAGGTGGGCAGCAATCACAGTGCGGCTGGCTAAAAGATCAATTCGGTCTCTCCTGGCAGATTGTACCACCCGTATTGGGTCAGTTACTTGGCGATAAGGATCAGGCAAAAGCACAACGGGTATTGCAGGCTATGATGCAGATGGATAAGCTTGATATACAGCAATTGAAGGATGCGTAAAGCTGGTGAGTTTTCCTGAGCGCCTTCGCTTGAAAATAGGTTTGATAATTAAGGAAGAAATGAAGTAATACAATCCACAAAGTTCTGCCGGTTAGTTTATACTGGCTGTAATTTATTTAGGGCAGAGAACATTGTGGCGAAGTACAGCTATTTTTAAAACCTGAAATAACGGTCGTATTCCAAAACAAGGGCTTTAAATTTTGCCAGCAATGCAAAAAATTTTGTGCTGCTGTTGTACTTGTAATTGAGGTTGACCCTGTGTATTTCAGTATCAAGGGAACTGTTTTCAAAAAGTGTTCTTTGTGTTTCAATTTGCCATGCTGACAAATTGAAATTACCATCTCCTGTATAAATGGTAATGCTGTAATGGGCATCGTGAAGACTTCCGTCTACGTCAAAAGCAGGCAAGCTGTCTGTATGATTATCTTTTTTGTAAATAAAAGGGAGTAGTCTTTGATACCTTAGTTCCGGTATGCAGGTCTTTGTCCAGTTGTACATTGTATCTTGCCTTAATTCAAGTGGCGTTGACCGGGCCATCTCCGACCCTGTAAATTTCCCCCTATTGTAACCTGCAAAATGTATACATTTTACAGCAAAGATTTTTCCTGCTTTTTCATAAAGGATATAAAGCTTACCATAAACAGTTGTTTTACCAATACCAGGAATTGTATCATTAGTGATTACGTTTCCTCCATTAAAAGGAGTATAAGTAACAACCGTGTCATTATTGCCTATCCTCAGTTGCTTAATAATTGTTTGGGCATATACATCAATCTCTTGCTGGCATATACCTTTAATATATATCAGCAACAATAATGGCATCAGTATACACTTTCGAAATGCAGGCATATATGATTATTAAAAAAGCCGTTATCCGCATAGTCAGAACGGGTTTTCATCACAATTGGTACTACTGCGCCGATCGTTCATTGAAATACGCCCATCGCCGCTCACAAATACTTCCCAATCTCCTCCAGCAACTCAGCCTTCATAATCGGTATGCCTTTTATTTTATTGTAGCCTTTTGCATCTACAAAATAAATATCACGGATGATGCGGATCAACTGACCGTTGTTGATTTCCGGTATCAGCACAGTGTCGTAATTTTTTAAAATATCGCCCAGGTTGCGTGGAAAGGGGCGTATATAGCGCAGGTGAGCATGTGCCACTGCATGGCCCTGGTTCACCAATTCGGCCACGGCACTTTTAATAACGCCAAAAGTACTGCCCCAACCGAGTACGAGTACTTTGCCGGTTGACGGGCCATTATCAATGGTTTGCAGGGGAATATAATCCGCTATTTTGTCCACCTTGGCCTGGCGGGTTTTCACCATATGCTCGTGGTTGTCCGGTTCGTAGTTTACATTGCCGGTAATGTCCTGTTTTTCTAAGCCACCAATGCGGTGTTCCAGGCCGGCAGTACCGGGTATGGCCCATTGGCGCACTAATTTTTCATCCCGCTGGTAGGGTTGAAAACCCGGCTCACCTTCATTGGGCCTGCTGGCAAATGAAACGGGGATCTCCGGCAAATCAGCGCTCTGCGGAAACTTCCAGGGCTCGGCACCATTAGCAATATAGCCATCGCTCAAAAATATTACGGGCGTCATGTGCTGCACACTTATGCGGAACGCCTCATACACAGCGCTGAAGCAATCGCTGGGCGTGCTGGCGCTGATGATGGGCATAGGGCATTCGCCATTGCGGCCATAGTAAGCCTGCATCAAATCACTCTGTTCTGTTTTAGTAGGCAGACCTGTGCTTGGGCCACCACGCTGTATGTTGCAAATCAATAAAGGAATTTCCAGCATCACGGCAAGGCCCATTGCTTCACCCTTGAGGGCAATGCCGGGGCCGCTGCTCGTTGTCATACCAAAAGCACCGCCGTAGCTGGCACCAATGGCCGATGTAATGGCAGCTATTTCATCTTCCGCTTGAAAAGTTTTTACGCCAAAAGCCTTGTGCCTGCTCAACTCATGCAAAATATCACTGGCAGGTGTAATGGGGTAGCTGCCGAGGAAAAGCTGCAATCCGCTTTTTTGCGAAGCCGCAATCAGTCCATAGGCCACGGCCTGGTTGCCCATGATACTGCGGTATACGCCCGGCTCCATCTTTGCTTTTTCCACCTTGTACTTGGTGGTAAAGGTTTCGGTGGTATCGCCAAAATAATACCCGGCTTTCAAAGCAGCAATATTGCTGTTGAGAATAACTTCTTTTTTGCCGAATTTTTCTGTTAAAAAACTTACGGTGTTCTCCATATCCCTGCCATACATCCAGTAAAGGAAACCGAGTACAAACATATTTTTTGCCCTGTCTTTTTCCTTAGTGCCCAGCTCGTACTCCTTCAACGCCTCACGGGTCATTTTGGTTACATCCATTTTTATCACTTCAAACCCTTCAAGGCTGCCGTTTTCTAATGGATTATCACCCTCGGCATAATTTGCCAGGCGCAGGTTCTTGCTGTCAAAACCATCGGTATTGGCAATAATTCTGCCACCCTTTTTTAGCTGGGTCATGTTTACTTTCAGTGCAGCCGCATTCATGGCCACCAGCACATCACACATATCGCCTGGGGTAAATACCCTGTCGCTGCTGAACCTGAGCTGAAAGCCGCTCACACCCGGCAATGTACCCTGCGGCGCCCTTATCTCCGCCGGAAAATCGGGGAATGTGGCCAGGTCTATACCCATCATGGCGGTGTTATTGGTAAACTGGCTGCCGGTAAGCTGCATACCGTCGCCACTATCGCCCGCAAACTTTATCACTACGTCCTGTAAAAGCTCTTCTTTTGTATTCACTAAAAATTCGTTTGTACAAATATAACGGCTATGGCATTAAAGGCAATGGGAATGTTGCGGATTGTGCTTTTTTTCTTTGGTTACGGGAAAGATGTATTGCCACAGAGGTACAGAAACACTGTTAATACATTTTTAGCTCCTGCACCTTTGTGGCCTTAAAG
>JANMDL010000552.1:0-9911 GCA_031376295.1 Chitinophagales bacterium | reverse complement strand
AATCTTTATTGTACATGTAAACCCTTGCCAGCATGGCCTGTGCAACAGCTTTTGTTGCCAGGTTTTTTTCAAGTGTACTATTAAGCAGCGCTGTTTCTGCTTTTTTCAAATCATCAATAATCAGGCTGTACACATCAGCCAAGGGCGCCCTTACCGGTAAAAGTGCTCTTGCAGAGTCTTTATTTCCAACACCCTTCAGCATAATGGGAACACCGCCCCTGTCCTGTGAAGCAACCACTGCACCTGGTATATATCCATACACCCTTACCATGTCAAAATAGTATAGCGCCCTTAAAAAATACAACTGCCCTTCCCACAACGCCTTTTCAACAGGGGTAATGGCCGGCACTACCTGCAGGTTAGGTATGGCTTCCAGTGTAAGGTTTACCTGGTTAATGGAAGAGTATCCGTTAATCCAGATTGTACCGGTATAGTGAGCCCCGAATACATTGTTAGATTCATTAACCAAACGACCGGATTTTTGTGTAGCAAAACCATTATCCGCTAATGCTTCCGCATGCGTAATAAGGTCTTTACCATACATACGCACACCCTTTAATGTGGCATAAATTCCCACAATAGAAGCATTGATCTCTTCCCTGGTTGTAAGGGCGCCGGATGATTCAATTGATTGCTTCGGGGTTATATCGAGTTGCTTTTTACATCCTGAAAGCAGGAGCCCGCCAAAAGCAAGTGCTGTAAATAATTTATACAATATATGTTTCATGTTATTTTTTTAAAACTGAATAATTAAAATCCAACCTGAATGCCGGCAGTGATGATTCTTGATTGCGGTACAATACCGGTAGCTGTGCCTACAAACTCCACATCATACCCGAAAGAATCGCTGTACGTCCACAGGTTGGTACCCTGTACATAAAAACGTGCATTGTTAAGATGTAACTTAGTGCTTAATGCAGAAGGTATATCGTAAGACAGAGTAACGTTTTTCAGCCTGATATAATCAGCCTTGAACCATGTACGGTTACCGGATTGTGCGCCTGAACCTTTTGTTTCTGCACCATTTATATTCATCCTAGGTATGGAGGTCAACTGCCCGGGGGTTGTCCACCTGTTATCATAAATATATTGCAGTTCGTTGATGCGTGCAAGGTTTTCAAACAGGAAGTTGACCTGCCCATCACTTGCCCAGCGGCCGTACTCATACTGGAAGAAGGCTGAAAGCGTAATGCCTTTCCACCTGAATTCATTGGTTATACCACCCTGGAAGTCTGGTGTACGTGTTGGACCAAGTAACACCCTGTCTCTTGCAGCAACTGTATAGGTAAGGTTACCCAGTGTATCGTACCACATTGGGCGGCCTGTAGCAGGGTTTACACCAGCATATACCTGGGTAAATAAAGCATTCACTGGCTGTCCAACCCTGATAGTAGGGTCAGATGGCAGGATTGTATTGCCACCATACAGTTCCTTTACTTTTTGTTTGTTGTATCCAAATACAAAATTCAGGTTCCAGTTAAAGTCTCCGGATTTTTTTGATTTTATTACATCTGCATTCAGCGTAATTTCAAACCCCCTGTTCTCCAGCTTGCCTACGTTGCTGCTGAAGCCTGTAAATCCGCTTGTAGCCTGCAATGGCTGACCGAGCAGCAGGTCGGTAGTTTGTTTGTTATACACTTCCAGCGAACCGGTGATGCGGTTTTTAAGCAAACCGAAATCCAGGCCAAGGTTACCGATGGTAATTTGCTCCCATTTCAGATCGGGGTTGGGTAATTGTGTAAAGGCAGTACCGGCATTACCGGCGTATACACCACCACTTCCAAACAAACCAAGCGCATCAAAGTTGCCTATCTGGTCGTTACCGGTAGATCCGTAACCAACACGCAGGCGTAACTGGCTGATTATTTTTGAGCTGGACATAAAAGCCTCCTGGTCAATATTCCAGCCTGTTTTTACACCATAGAAAGTACCATATTTATTAGCGGCACCAAAGCGTGAAGAACCGTCATAGCGGCCGGTAATACCAATTACATACCGACGGTCGTAGCTGTAATTAACATTGGCAAACACACCATTGCGGCGGAATCCTGTAAAGAATTCGTTGTTGGCAAACGGGTTGGCTGCATTTTGCAGAGAAGTAAATTCATACGTGGGAAAGCCATCGCCGGTGGCGGTTATTGATTCATTATTTTCCCTGCGGTATTCAACACCAAACACACCATCTACCTTATGTTTGTCTGCAAAAGTTTTATTGAAATTAAGTGTACTGTATACGTTAAGGTTGGTATTCCAGTTGCTTTGTACGTTTACTACGCCTTTACGTCCAAAACCATCCGGGGTACGGGCATCCCTTGTATTTTTTCCCTGTACCACCCTGTAATCCAAACCAGCAAATGCCCTGAACATCAACCAGCTGTTTATTTTATAATCCATTCCAAAGCTGCCAACAAGCTGATTACTGCGTGTATAACCCGTGTTCCACTCATTTACAGCAAGGATATTCTGGTTAAGCGTTCCGATAAGGCTCGCAAATGGTGTACCACCTGGTATGCCATAGTAAGAACCATCCGCATTTTTGAATGCATTCATCGGTAAAATGGCTGATGCTGAAAATGCAGGGCTGCCAAGGAATGAACCATCAGTTGCAAATGGATTGTTTTGTGTAAAAGTACTCAGGTTGATGCTTGTATTAAAAGAAAGGCGGTCAGTTGCTTTATTGCTAAGGTCAATTTTGAGGCCGGAGCGCTTAAAGTCAGCCTTTGTAACAAATGTTTCCTGAAACTGGTGTGAGGCCGATACACGGAAAGTATTTTTTTCGCTACCGCCACTTGCACTGATTTCTATTGTCCTCAATTCCCCTTTACGGAAAGCTTCTTTCTGCCAGTCGTAGGTTTGCAAAGCAGCAATGGCGGCATCTGCCTGCGCATCCGTTAATGTGGTTGCATTGGTAACCCTGAAGAAATTGAGTACATTCTGTTTTACAGCAAGACTATTATAAGGGAGGTTATTAAAATTACCTACACCCTCGGCCCTTAACCTGTAAAACTCCTGTGAGTTGGTAACGTCTAATTTTTTAAGCGGAGACACCTGTCCATAACTGAAATTGGCTGTAAACTTCGTTTTACCGCTTTTTCCTTTTTTAGTGGTTACAATCACCACACCATTAGAAGCAGTTGAACCATATATTGCTGCAGAAGCTGCATCTTTAATAACATCAATAGATTCAATGTCATCAGGATTAAGGAATGCAAGGGGGTTTGATTGTGTAAATGCGGCATCGTTGCGCACATTCATCTGAACGCCATCAACGATATACAGTGGCTGGTTACCGGCGTTTACAGAACCTTCTCCACGTATCCTTACATTGATACCTCCACCCGGCAAACCGTTATTGGCTTGCACCAGCACACCTGCGGCCTTTCCCTGCAATGCCTTATCAAGGCTCACATTGGGCAGATTTTCAATTTGCGAGGCTTTTACTGAGGAAATAGCCCCAACCTCATCACGTTTTTTACGCTGCTGATAGCCCACTACCACCACTTCTTCCATGGGGTTGTTTGCTTTCTTTAATATTACAGTCATCAGGTTCCCTGTTACAGGAATGGAAGTGTTTTCAAAATTTACTGATGTAAATATTAAAGTAGCCGGGTCTTTTTTTACTGTAATAATAAAGGAACCATCTGCCTTGGTAGTTACACCCTGCGCAGTACCTTTTACAACTACAGAAACGCCCTCAATGGGGTCGCCCTTTTCATCCCGTACTTTGCCGGTTACGGTTCGCTCTTGTGCAAACGCTCCTATTGCGAACAATAGCATAGCAGTTGCCGTGGTAATAAATTTTCTCATTCTCATAATTTTATAAGTAACAAATATAAAGCAGAAACAATGTAAATTTCAAATAGTTTGACAACTTTCAGGATAAAATAGCTGCTTTGAGATACAGGGCATACAAATAATCTTTTTGCATATACATGCTGTTTTTGCCCTTAAATCAGGCTTTTTTTTGCTTTTGGGGGGCAAATAGCAACAGTAACATGGGCAAAAGTACCAGATTGGTCAATGTTGCAACAAGCAATGTTACTGATGTGAGCCAGCCCAAAGCTTTTGTGCCGCCAAAGCCACTGAAGCAGAAAATTACAAACCCAGCTATTAATACAAGGGATGTATATACAATACTCAGCCCTGTTTGGTTGATAGAAACAGAAATTGTTTGGGCAATATTATTGTTCTGGTGTGGCAGCTCCTGCCGGTAGTTTACCAAAAAGCGGATGGTAATGTCTATGGCAATGCCCAACGCAATGCTGAAAACCAGCACTGTTGAGGGTTTTAACGGCACCCCTGCCCAGCCCATTACGCCGGCTGTAATAACCAATGGCACCAGGTTGGGTATAAGTGAACAAAGCAAAATGCGGAATGACCGGAAAAGGTACAGCATACAAACAGCTATCAGCAAAAAGGCATAGACAATGCTTTCCTTTAACCCATTGATGATAAAGCGGCTGCCTTCGAGAAAAGTAATGCTGGTGCCTGTGAGTTTTACATTATACTGTGCGGTATCAAACAATTCGTCCGCCCTTTGCTGCACACCATTTAAAAGGATGGGCAGTTGCCTTGTTCCTACATCGGCCATGCTTACGCTGAGGCGGGTACTTTGGCGGCTGCTGTCCATAAAAGTACTCACCAGTTTTGTAAAACTATTGCTTTGGCTGCTATCGTTCTTTGGTCTGCGCAGGTAGTCGCCCATAAAAGCCATATCACTGCTGTTAGGAAATTGGTAGCTGGCAGAGTCACCTTCGTAAAAAGCCTGTTTGGCAAATTTAAGCCCTTCGGAAACACCCAATGGCCTGCTCATCTCTTTTTGCGCAGCTATATATTGTGCCAGCGAATCTGCTTTTTCAAAAACGGTTAATGCCCTTGCCCCGGCCAGGCCATTGCGCTTTTTTGTATCAATTACAATTTCGAGGGGCATAACGCCTTTAAAGTTTTTTTCAAAAAATTTAAGGTCCGTATAAATTTTATCTGTTTTGGGCAGGTCATCTACAATATATCCCTCTGTTTTTAACCTGAAGATGCCTGCAACTGCCAGCAGCAGCAAAACTGCAGCAGTGCTGTACACCCATTTTTTGTGGTTCATTACCCAGCCCTCCAGCCGTTGTAAAAAAGCCGTGATAACCTTGTTGTCTAAGTATTTGGTTTGCCTTGTATTGGGTGCGGGCAGGTAACTGAGTGCGGCTGGCAATAATATAAATGAGATAACAAATATCATCATAATGCTGATACCGGCTACCATACCAAATTCTTTCAAAATTTCACTATTGGTAAGGGCAAATACTGCAAACCCGATGGCCGCAGTAATATTGCAAAACAGGGTAACCACGCCCATTTTACTTACCATATCCACCAGTGCTTTGTTTTTATCGCCGCTTTGCAGGTAAGAAGTATGGTATTTGTTTACAAAATAAATACAGTTGGGTATGCCTATCACCACCACAAGCGGCGGTATAAGGGCGGTAAGCAGGGTAATTTTATATCCCAGTAACTGCAGTACACCCAGGCTCCACACCACACCCAGCAATACCACCATCAGCGACAGCATTGTTGTACTGACAGAACGGAAAAACAGCAGCAGTATCAATACACTCAGCACTAAGGAGCCAATAAGGAAAAACTTCATTTCATTTTTTACCCGGTCAGCTACCATTGTACGTATCAATGGCAGGCCACTCTGGTGAACTTCTATACCTGTTTGTTTGGCAAAATTTTCTGTTGCCTTTGTAATATTGGCTATGATAACTGTTCGCCCAGGGGCGTTCAGTGAGTCTTTATTGATGCGCACACCCATCAAATAAGCTGCAGGCTTATTGCTGTCCACCTGGTTGTAAAGCAGGCTTCTGTAAAAGGGCAGGTTCAGAAAAATGTTTTTTGCACTGTCCAGGGCTTGCTGTGTGTTGATGCTGTCGCCAAAAACTCTTACAGGGGTAAGTTTTTGCGTAAATTCATCTTTCTGCAGGTTAATGGCTGTGGGAATACTCAGCACATCTTCTACAGTGGGTACCGCTTTTAATTGTTTCTGCAGTTCGGTATACGCTTTAAAAACCGGCAGCGTAAAAAATTTGTCTGATTGTATCCCCACTACCAGCAGGTTTCCGTCGTCGCCAAACTTTTGCCTGAAGGCCATGTAGTCTCTGTACTTGGGATTATCGGTAGGTATTGCCTTTGAAAATTCGTAGCTGAGCTTAACCTTACTGGCATAATAGCCCATTACACCGCTTGCTGCCAGCAATATTATTAAAAGAATTAACCTGTACCGCAAAACCAATTTGCCCAAGCGTTGCCACATATACAAATATTTACAAATTATGAATGCTGCATCAGCATTACTTAATTGAAATCAAAATAAGGTGCAAAGAAAGTTAATTTGGGTGGTATAACATTGCATGCTTACAACAATGTTGGCTACTTTTGAGGCCGACAGGCCATGACACACAAAACCAAAGGAATCATATTACGCAGTATCAAGTATGGCGAAACCAGCCTGGTGGTAACCATACTGACAGAAATGTTTGGCATACAAACCTATATGGTAAACGGGGTGCGTACCAATAAAAAATCTTCGTCCAAAGCCGGCCAGTTTCAACCAACAGCCATTGTTGAACTGGTTGTTTATCACCATGAACAGAAAAGTATACAGCGCATTAAGGAAAGTAAATGGAGCTTTCTGTACGCAAATGTGCTGAGCGATGTAATAAAAAACAGTGTTGCGCTTTACATGGTGGAGCTTTTACACAAATGCCTTAAACAGCCGGAAGCCAATGCCGACCTGTATAATTTTTGCGAAGATGCACTGATGCAGTTAGACAGTGCCGGCAAAACAGTTACAGCCAATTTTGCCTTGTACTTCAGCCTGCACCTGCCGTATTTTTTTGGCTTTAAACCACAGGCGGGTATTGATGGTGATACAATTGATGAAACAGCACCGCTGTATTTTGATTTAAAAGAAGGTGAGTTTATGCTGCACCCGCCACCACACCAGCATTTTATTGAGGGAGCAATGGCGCACACCACATTGCAACTGCTGAAAGTAATGCAGCCGTACGAACTGGAGGAGTTTAAACTGAACTACGATATCCGCAGAAAACTATTATTGGCTTACCAGGATTTTTATGCGCTGCACATCAGCGAATTCGGAGTGATGAAAACACTTGGTATTATGCAAACGGTACTGGGGTAGGGGTATCGCAAATGCCGTTGGGCGATGGGCGTTGATCGCTGGGCAGGAGGATTTATTCCGCTTATCAAACAACGGTCATCAATTGCACCAATGACTAACCGCTAAATAACTCAATAATGTATTTCTTTGCACCCCTTGCGTCCATTGCGATACCAAATCATTGCAATATTGTTAAGTTAGCCGATTTTACATCCAGCTTTGCTGAAGTTGGCACTGTGAGCCCACCGTAAATATCTAATAACCCTGTACCCAATGTTGCGCTGGTTTTATTATTTAAAATAAGCAGGTTAAGCGACCGGGTAGATGCAGATGTTTGTGCAAAATTTATGGTACCTGCTGCATCTTCAATCACCAGCCTGGAGGTGGGTGAGCCTGTAAGCGTACCCGTACCCCTGATGGCATTGTTGAGCGTAAGCGTATTGCCATTCATAATTACTGTATTGCTGCCATTAATGGTAAGTGGCCCCACGGTAATTGAGCCCGGTAAAATGGGCTGATTGGAGCCGGTAGTAGCAATGGTAACATCTGCACCACTGGGTGGCACCGTAGCACCGCTCCAGTTGGCGGTAGTGTTCCATGCTGTGCTGCTGGTGCCAAACCATGTATAGCCATCAAGCCCGGGCACATTTACTGTACTGCCGGTTGAGAGTGTTCTGGCACTGTCATCATAAGCAACTGTGGTTGGTGTAAATGATAAATAATACGTGAGCCTGTTGCCACTAACGGGAATGCTTACTCCATTTCCTGCAAATGAAAGGTTGCCACTGCCCCAATCGAAAAAAGTAATGGTGGTATCCTGCGTTGATAAAGCGCCTTTTACATGCAGTACTACCGGGCCGCGGAAGTAGGTAACATTGGAGCCGGCACTCCTGGTTTGTGTACCCATTTGTACTACCAATTTATTGGGTGCGGGGCTGTTCCAATTAACAGTATTGATGGGATTACCTATTCCGCCTACAGGGCTGGCAGCCCGGCCCGACCCGCCGACATAATCATCAAAGAACGGGCTGATATCCCTGTTGAGCACTGCATTAAAATAATTTTTGAGCGAATCGGTTGTGGCAGATTTACCTGCCATTGATGTTTGGTAATTGGTGAGTGCTTCATAAAACTTTGCATCGCCACATATTGCCCGCAACATGGAAATAATCATGGCACCCCTTTCATATACAGTGCTGCCATAATTGCTGCTCCATATTAATGCCGATGTGGTACTGTTGGCATTGGGTATCCATGCACTGTTTGCTGACAGGGACAGCGCTGATGATTTGATTCCTACCCTTGTGGTATAGGGGTTAATACCTGTACCCGGCACCAGCTCGCCGGCCAGCGCTTCGCTGTAGCGGGCAAAGCCTTCTGCCAGCCACAGGTCGTTCCAGGTGCTGAAGGTTACATTATCACCAAACCACTGGTGCATCAGCTCATGCACCAGTAATTTTACATTGGTTAGTGAGCCTAAGCTGGTGTCAATGCCGGAAAAGGTCTGGTGTTCCATACCGCCTGCACCCAGCAGCCCATCGTAAAAGCCATGCTTTTCCAGCTTAAAGGGATAGTCGCCAAATTTAGTGCTGAGGGCAGAGAGTACGCTGGTAACCGTATCCATCCTGCTGAGAATGGTGGTGTAAGACGGCCTGTTTCTGAAAATATTATATACCACCTGTGTATTGGTACCATTTACATTTACACTGCGGTAGTAGCGGTTATATTTTGCTACCGATACGCTTACTAAATAGGTTGCTATGGGGTAGCGGTTTTTAAAGGTAAAATACCGGCTGGCTCCGCTGATGGCTGAATCAACCAGCTTTCCGTTGCAGGCCACCCAAAAAGTATCTGCTGCCGTGGGGCTGCCCCAGGGTACACTTACCGTAATGTCCATTGAGTCTACTTTGTCCTGCATATCTGCCTTACAGGGCCACCAGTCCCTGTCTTCGTACGACTCTGAGAGTGTGGTGATAAAATTACCCACCCTGCCATTGGATGATCTTTGATATCCCTGTGCCGCACCTGATACGGCTGGCGGAACACCGCGGTAATAAATGGTAAGCGAATCAATAAAATCGTTGGCAAGTGATGTACCAAGCGCTATAGAAAGAATATTACCAGACCTGGTAATGCTGGCACCCGGAAGTAAAGCGCCGCGAAATCTTACTGAATCAACCAACAGCACACTCCGCAAATCGAAAGTGATGGTGGAAACAGCTGCCTGTATGGTTTTAAAGTTGGTTTGCACCGAACCCCTGATGTATTTTGTAGAATCAGGGTTAATGCGCCAGTAAATTTTGTGGTACAGCACATTGATATTGTCGCCAGTTCCGCTGGTACCGCTGGTTTCAGGCGTTATGGCATCACCCGCAGTTGCTGTATGGTGATAATAAGGCTGCTCCTGTGCAAAAAGGCCGGTGCCGATAAATATTATAACAGCAAGTAACGTTTGCTTTTTCATTAAATGGATTTGTTTACTTTGGACAGCAAAATTAACGGTTTTTTTGTAGTATTGGTTTGAGGTAGCGGATAAACAGGGGGTAATTAAGCTTTTTTGCGTTGGATGGCTTGTGTACAAATTTGCCCATAGACAAAATTGTACATGGACAGTTTTGTCTATGATTGCAGGTACTCATTAAAAAGTCACTTCAGTAATCCATCAATCAACCCCTCTACACCTCTCCCTGCCAAAAAATCATCCTGGTACTTTTTTATCTCCACCACATCCATATCCAGC
>JANMDL010000533.1:0-3096 GCA_031376295.1 Chitinophagales bacterium | reverse complement strand
GGTGAAACAGGGTTTATCCGGATAAAAACTGTACGCTTTATGCCGATGTAAACTAACAGCCTACGCAACTGAGTTATTGCTTTCAATATGGGCTTTTGACAACTGCTGTTTGTGCCGGATGGCTTTAAATGAAAGAAAAATGGCAACAAAAAATGAAGCAACCGAACCAGCTACATGCAGTACGCTTTGCCCAAGAAACAGGAAGAAATCAAATGTGCCATGAAAAAGTACCGGCAGCAGTATGGCCAGGATGAAGTACAGCATCCTTTTACCGGGGTTAAATTTGGCAAGCCCTGTAAAATACCCCATCAGCACGGCAAAAGTGCCATGAGCCGGAACGGAAAGGAACATCCGCAGTACGCCAGTGGCATATCCATGCTGCATTACGTACAAAATATTTTCAAGTGTGGCAAAGCCCATGCCCACCATTACGGCATAAATAATTCCGTCAAAAGGGTCATCAAAAGCCTTTCGCTTGTACAAAAATACCCGCAGCATAAAAAACTTGCTGGCTTCTTCACTCAGGCCCACAATGCAATAGGCAAAAAATGCGGTGGCCCCAACAGTTGTTGTGCCAAGCTTACCCGGTACATCGCCCGTTGCCAATTGAATAACTACTGCTGGAATGGTGCTGAGCATACCCAGCACAAAGGCCCATACCAAAAGCCCAAGCGGCTCCCGGTTGTAGCGGTCTTTGGCATAAATAAAAAAACAGATGAAAATACCAGGGGCAATGGCCAATGCTAATAATCCCATGAGTAAAGGGTTTTTTATTACTTTTGAAGGTATAATTATTTTTTCAACGGTACGCTAAAATATTTCCTGCTGGTATGAGTTACAATTATTTGCCTTTGGACAAAAGCCCGGTTAATTTTCAGCAGGTAAAAAATCTGCTTGAGTTTGAGCAGCTCGTTTCCATCACTTTTGATGCCCATGAAAAAATTACCCGCTGCAGGGAATACCTTGACAATAAAGTAAGGGATACGGAGGAGTCTTTTTATGGCATCAATACCGGTTTTGGGTTTTTACAAAATGTAAAGATTGATGATAACCAGGTGGAGCAGTTGCAGCATAACCTGTTAAAGTCTCATGCCTGCGGAATGGGAGACGAAGTACCTGCATCCATTGTAAAGCTGATGATTATGCTGAAGATGAAATCGCTCAGCTATGGATACAGCGGTGTGCAGATTGATACCGTAAAGCGGCTGATGGACATGTACAACCATGATATGCTGCCGGTAATTTATACACAGGGATCGCTGGGTGCCAGTGGCGACCTTGCCCCCCTCAGCCATTTAAGCCTGCCGCTGATAGGGCTTGGTGAAGTGAGGCTGAAAGGAGAAAAAATGAAATCGGCAGCAGCGCTGCGGCAGATGGGCTGGGAAACCATTCACCTGCAAAGCAAAGAGGGACTGGCACTGATAAACGGCACCCAGTTTATGGCTGCTTACGGATTGTATTGCTTAGTTCAGGCAGAGCGGTTGCTTAACTGGGCCGATATGATAGCGGCCATTTCCTTCGACGGATTTAATTGCACCAGTGATGCATTGCACGAAAAAATTCATGCTATCCGCAGTCACAAAGGCCAGGTGGCCACAGCAGCAAAGCTGAGGGCATTGTTAAAAGGCAGTGTCATTGCCGGTGGAAGTAAAGAGCAGGTGCAGGATCCCTATTCTTTCCGCTGCATACCACAGGTGCATGGCGCCAGCAGGGATAGTTTTGATTATGTGCTGTCGGTTTTTGTAAAGGAGATGAATTCAGTAACCGATAATCCAAATATTTTTCCTGATGATGATTTGATATTGAGTGGAGGTAATTTTCATGGCCAGCCACTGGCACTGGTACTTGATTTTCTGGCCATAGCCATGAGTGAGATAGCCAACATTTCTGAACGGCGCACTTACCAGTTAATCAGCGGGCAGCGGGGACTGCCATTGTTCCTGGTAAAAAACCCCGGACTGAATTCAGGTTTTATGATACCACAATACACAGCAGCGGGTATTGTAAGCGAAAACAAACAGTTGTGTACCCCGGCAAGTGTTGATTCTATTTCATCGAGTAATAACCAGGAAGACCATGTAAGCATGGGAGCCAATGCGGCTACCAAGTGCCTGAGGGTGATTGAGAATGTGGAGAAGGTTCTGGCGATAGAATTATTGTCGGCAGCGCAGGCATTGGAATTAAGAGCAGGCCGCAGTTCTGCTGTAGTGCATGATGTGGTAACTGCCTTTAGAAAAGCAGTGTCTTTTAATGAAGAAGACAGGGTGCTGCACGATGATATGATGGAAGCGGTGAATTTTTTGCGTTCGCATAAATTGCCGTAAATTTGGTAATCAGTTTTTATGAAATCGAAAGAGGAACTAAAAAAAGCGCTGCATCTTTTGATAGACAGTATTGAAGATGAAGAAACGCTGAGTATGCTGCATGAAGATGTGACGGCTTATGTTACAGAACCGCTTACAGATGATGAAGAAAGTGAAGATGAATTAACACCAGAACAGGAATTACGGCTTAATGAAGCTATTCAGCAGGCTAAGGAAGGTAAGGTGATGAGTTTTGATGAGTTTAAAAGCAGGATGGCTAAATGGCATACTGCATGATGACGGTATTGATTTTAAAGTTTGATAAATAATTTTATGAAATCGAAAGAGGAATTAAAAAAAGAGCTGCACCTGTTAATAGATAGTATTGAGGATGAAGAAACGCTGAATATGCTGCATGAAGATGTGGCTCCTTATGTTGCGGGCATAAGTGCGGTGGAGGATGAATTAACCACTGAACAGCAAATGGAATTAGATGAAGCCATCAGGGAGGCAGATGCAGGAGAAGTAGTTTCATGGGATGAATATATGGAAGCAACAAAAAGATGGCGTACAAGATAATTCAGTCCCGGCTATTTTTAAAAAGAGCTATTGCCTTAAACACCTGGTTGGAAAAAAATTGGGGGTTAGATGTTGCTGTTAACTTTAAAAGTAAGCTAGATAATACGGTATTGTTAATTGCTTCAAAGCCGGGGATTGGCAGAGCCAGTAAAAGGAATGATAATATTAAGAGCAAACTGATTACAAAGCACAACAGGTTATATTATCGAATTGA
>JANMDL010000478.1:0-4532 GCA_031376295.1 Chitinophagales bacterium | reverse complement strand
ATTACTAAAAGCCGCAGAAATATTATTAAAATGAAAAAGTATTATCTTATATTTTTATGTGTTATTATAGTTGTAAGCCAGATAAGGGCACAACTCACTTATAAGTATACATCCGACAGTACAACTTTATCCATAGTTTTTGACTCCGGCTTTAAGTTTAATAATGCTAATCCCTTTTTAACAGTGAGTTTAAAGGATAAATGGAAATTTAAACTGAGTGATTCTGTAAGTATTACCATTAACGGGGCTTTGCAAACAACTGGTAAAAGCAACAGGATAGCGTTTGAATTCAATCTTTCCGGTAACAGGTTTACCACAAAAATCCGCTCGGGTAATTTTTCATTTACAAAAAAGATACCGGTAGCACAGGTATTAAAAAATCCGGCAATCAGGTGCAATATTCCACAACTCAGGCAAAACAAAGGTGCTGCCGTATGGCTTGATGTGATTGATATTACTGCGCTATGAATTGCAGGTGTGGAAGATGGCCACGCCTCACCTGTTCATCCACATCTGTACCTGGCATTTAACGGACTTTAATTTCAACCAGCCTTTTTTGAGCAGACTTACATTTTGTGTACCTGCATACACTTCGTAATGCAGCCACTGGCGGGCATATTCGTAATATTTTTTTGGGTGCAGGCGTTTGAAGTCAATATCACGGTCGGTATTGTGGGCAAACTCATAGCTGGTTAGGAACTGGTCGGCTACTTCGTTGTACAACCTGGTGCCTTTAATGGGATAAGTAACGGTGATGGTGTATTGGCTGGGGTTGGCAACAATCAGGTGGTTGATGGTATGGCGGATGTCTTCCTTTGTTTCTCCGGGATAGCCCAGCATGATGAACGTGCCTGCCTGTATGCCGTAGCTTTTGGCTAATTGTATCATTTCTCTTGTCTTTACCACATCCACCCGGCGATCCATGGCATCAATAATTTTTTGAGAACCACTTTCGGCACCAATCCATACCCTGAAGCAACCGCTTTCTTTCAACACCTGTATTACTTCTTCATTCAGCCTGTCGGCACGGGAAATGATTTCATAAGGAATTACGGCATCTGCTTTTTTTACTTCGGCAGCAAATTCTTTCAGCCAGCCATGGTGTATGGTAAACACATCATCTACAAACCATATCATATCCGGGTTGTATTGGGCTTTCAGCATTTTTAATTCTGCTGCTACCAACTGCGGACTGCGCCTGCGGTAAGTGCCGCCATACACGGCCCTGCTGCACCACTTGCAACTGTAGGGGCAACCCCGCATGGTGCTAACGCTCATCATACTGTAGCCATGCTTTTGTTTCCAGGTTTGCAGGTAGAGCGTAAAATCAATTTTATACCTGTTGGGGAAGGGGAGTTGGTTGATTTCTTTTATCAATGTTCTTTCTGCTTCGTGGCATATAGTGCCATCGCTGGTTATGTGGCTGGTGCCTGCAATACCCTTTGTGCTGCTGCCGCTGGTGATGGCGGTCACCAGTTCATGCATGGTTTCTTCTCCTTCTCCGGTAATTACATAATCAGCGCCGTACAGCAAAAAGTTGGCGGAATGGTGCCTGCTTTCTGGCCCGCCGAGGATGATGGTGGTATTTGCTAACGCAGGTTCGTTGCGGACAAAATCAATAATCTTTAACACATTCAGCTTGGTTACCAGGTTGATGTACATGGCCAGTATGCCCGGCTGCTCAGTTACCAATTGCTGTTTAAAAATTTCTAAAGTAGAAAAAGTATTGTCTATCACTTTATTGTCAATGCCTTTTTCTTCCAGGTAGGCAGAGAGGTACAGTATGCCCAGCGGAACATAAGGCTTTAGTATCTCCTTTTCCTTTTCATCCTCATTGAGGATATAACCATGTGATAGTATGATGTTCAAATTTTATTCTGTTTTATGTCTGTTAGTGAAATTAACCCTTTCCGCAGTTAATTGCGGAGAGCATGTATTTTTTTAATCACTCTAATACCTGTTGTTCTTTTTTGCTTCTCCAAAAAAGAACCAAAAAAAGAGCCCCGAAATCGATTACATCCCGATTTCGGGAAGCAGCCCTGATTAAGCTTTAGTACTACTGTGGTGAACAACAGTAGTACTTTATTCAGCATTGCGAAGGGGCGCCATAATATTTGCATATCATTCATCATTCTTTTCTTTTTAGTACAATTAAAAAATGATCTGCATAAGCTGACAGAAAAGAAAAGCCACCAAACAGTTTCTCCAGTCCATACAATATTTTAAGCATTCCTTTTTTCCTGCTAAAATAGCCTTCCATATACGAGGGTGGTAAAAAAAGCCCGACCGGCCTGGTGTACAGTTTTGTAAACGCTGCCGAAAATGCTTTTTCAATCTCCACAGGATTGTAATACCATACTAGTTGACTGTTGCCATTTACGTTTACATCAAGCGGACTAACCTGCCGCCTTCTCCTGCCAGTTTTCTTACTGCCTTTCAGCATAAAATAAAACTTTTCCCACCAGCATTTTTTCGGCATTATCACCAATGCAATGGTTGCACCGGCATTAGTAATGCCATGTAATTGTGTTGAAAGTGTTTTAAGTGCTTCGCCGCTGATACAATTTAGCCCCCCGAAATTAGACAATACAAAATCATACCTGTTGCCTGCTAATTTTTCAGCTACTTCATCAAAACCGCATTGCAGGGCTTTTATGGACAATGGTGGCTGCTGCGCTGATTTCTTTTCCAGCACTGCAATCATATTTGCTGAAAGATCTGCAGCGGTAACAGTACAGCCATGTTCAGCCATCCATATTGCATCTTCACCGGTGCCGCAATTCAGTTCCAGTATATTTTTTCCGCCAAGTGCAGCAATATGCTTTTGCAAAAAATAATGAACCCTTTTGCGCTGCAGCATACCTGTTTGCGAAAAAGAAAAAGTATCATCGTAGCTGGCTGCTGCGGCATCAAATGCTGCAACCGGCTGGTAATGTTTTATATCGTGTATGAGATTGCTCACACTGCTTTTTTACTTTGCATCAGCAATTGAAAACGTGCCACCATACTTGCCGGTATGTACCATAAGGCAGACAATGCTTTTTTTATGTCCTGCTTTGTTCTGCCTGCCGGGTTGGTAACCAATGTTTTCAAACTCTGCAATGCCATTTTGCTGCGGTACTTCTTGTGTACGTAGCGGTGCAGTTGTTTGTAAAACGGCGGATTGTAAGTATTGCGAAACATCAGTGCCAGTTCGTCAGAATCCGTCCAGTTCGTTTTTTCGTTCAGCTCAGCTTTTACCCTGTTGTAAAAAACCGTGCCGGGCAAAGGGTAAGAAACTGAAATGCCAATATCATGCGGCAGCAGTTCATTAATCATCCGGATGGTTTTTTTGATGTCGGCCATTGTTTCGCCGGGGTACCCAAACTGGATGAAGAAAGAGGGTTTCATGCCTTCCTGCTTTATCAGCTTGGTAGAAGCATAAATTTGCTCCACGGTGGTACCCTTGTCCATCGCATCTAATATTTTTTGCGAGCCGCTTTCTGCACCCATCCATATATTGTCGCAGCCCGCTTTTGCCAGGTCGGTGATATAATTTTGCTGCATCAGCAAATCTGCTCTGGACTGTATTTTAAATTTCAGTTTAAGATTGGCTTGCGATACCAGCTCCGCAAATTCATTTACCCAGCCGGGCTTGAGGCCAAAAATATCATCACAAAACCATATATGGTCAAAGTTTATTGTTGCTTTCAGCAGCAGCAGTTCGTTTACCACATTTTGAGGGGAGCGGCTGTTGTAGCGGTTGCCATAAATGGGCTTGGCGCACCAGTTGCATTTAAAAGGGCAGCCCCTTGTAGTAGCCATGTTGATGGAGAAATAGCCATGCTGTCTTTCCCACATATCCCTGTAGGGGTTCATGTCAATCATGTCCCAGGCCGGAAAGGGCAGGCTGTCAAGATCCTTCATCACCGTGCGGCGGGGCGTTTTAACCACGCAGCCTTTTTGCATAAAGGCGATGGATTGTATGGCAGAAAAATCAGTTACTTTTTGTTCGATAGCCTTTACCAATTCCTGCAGGCTCATTTCGGCTTCGCCCAGCAAAATGAAATCAGCCCCTTTTTCTAAATATTCATCAAAGCGGTCGGTAGAGTCGGAGGAAGAAACAATCACCGTGCAGCCGTTTGCTTTTGCCTGCTGTATCATATCAAATGCGGCATTGCGCATATTGGTAAGGCACATTTTGGTAAGGTAATTAAAGCCATCATCGTACAGCACAAAAATATCAGGCTGCTTTTCTGCCATTACCAGATTGATGTCTTTGGCAGAATGGGCAAACATATTGTCAAAAAAAGACACTTCATGCCCCTGCTCCTGCATCAGCGCAGCGGCATACAGCGTGCCGATTGGTGCATACGGTTGCCCTGTGGCCCATTGCTTTGGGTCGAGGCGGAGGAAGTAAGAATGTGAAAAAAGAATTGAAGCCATTACATTTTATATAAAATTCGGTATAAAAATTCATTTTCATGCGCATGAAACTGATTTATGTGCTGTTCAGCGTTTCAGTATACTCCCTCCTGCTGGCCCGGGGCATC
>JANMDL010000464.1:0-7221 GCA_031376295.1 Chitinophagales bacterium | reverse complement strand
TTACTTTGTAATTCAAAGTGCTTTTTATGGACGAACAACAACAATCACTTGAAACCCTGCGTGATATTAAGCGTATGATGGAGCGCAGCAGTCGTTTTATAAGCCTGAGCGGCCTCAGCGGCGTGTCTGCAGGGTTATGTGCCCTTGCGGGTGCCTGGTTTGCCAATGTTAAAATTAAAAGCTGGATGGTTGGCGAAACGGTCAGCGAGGGGGTTTTGTATGGCAGCGGGGTACAATTGATTGAAGATTTGCTGCTGATAGCCGTTCTCACTTTTGCAGGGGCTTTTGTTTCTGCATTTATTTTTACCTACCTGCGCAGCCGCAAAAATAATATACCTATATGGAGTTCTGCCACCTGGCGCTTATTATGGAACACGCTTGTGCCACTTTGTGCAGGTGGATTATTGATAGTGAGGATGATGCAGCTTGGCCATTTTGAGCTGGTGGCACCTGGCTGTTTGATTTTTTACGGTCTTGCGTTGGTAAATGCCAGTAAATACACACTTGGGGAAGTACGTTACCTTGGTTATGGACAGTTATTGCTTGGTGTTTTCAACCTTTGGTTTACCAGGTACGGATTGGGTCTTTGGGCCATTGGTTTTGGTGTGCTGCACATTATATATGGTGTGACCATGTGGTGGAAATACGAACGAAAAAAATAATTTTTTATGTTAAAATAATTTTAAGGGTATTCACATAAAATATAATAATTAAGAGCCGGTAATGAGCAACCCGATAGCACATTTGAATAAAATTTTTGACAGCCGTATCCGCCTGGGCATTATGAGTGCATTGGTGGTAAATGCGGAAGTGAATTTTAATGACCTGAAAGAACTGCTGGACATTACCGATGGCAACCTGGCCAGTCACCTTAAAACGCTGGAGGAGAGCGCTTTTGTAAAAGTACACAAGGGGTTTATCGGGCGTAAAACCAATACCACTTATGCCATTACCAAGGCGGGAGAAAAAGCTTTCAAAGATCATCTTGAGGCCATGGAAAAATTAATAAAAAATATGAAATAGCATGGATAATTGTAAACAGTATTTGGGATTTGCTTTTTTTTTGCCCTTTCACTTTGAAATACAAAGTACTTTTAAATTATGAAATTTTTTCAAACAATAGCTTACAGCCTTACGGTATGGTTCCTTGCAGCACTGATTAATGCTTTTTTGATAGCTGTTGTTTTTTCAATTTTACATACTGACACAGGTCGTTTCTTTATTTTTCTTCCGGGGATAGTGGCCTCACTGTTTTTTTCTGCACCGGGAATTTTTTGTTTCTGGATAGTTTTTTTGATTGCAGTTTACCGTAACCAAAATGGTCAATCACTTTTCAGGCTGCTGCTGGGTACAGGAAGCGTTTGTGCATTTTTTTGCGGCCTTGTAGCTGGTTACCTGTTCAGAGACTTCCTTAAAATACACTGTATGATTATTGCTTTTATGGCAATGGCTGCCTCAATGCTCAGCTTGTTTGCCCACAGGGAAACTTTCATATTTATTAACAAACCTTCAACCCGTTTGAATAATGTATAAACTGATTGTACAATTGCGGTCGAAATTACTGGTAATGCTTACGCACAACATGGCATTGCCACTGCTTAAATTAATACGCAGGCCGGTAAAATTTCCTTACAGCAGGGAAGAACTTGCCGGGTTTGAGCCGGGTACCCTGGGTAAAGACCTGGTTGTTTATTTAGACGAACGTAAACTTCAACTGCTGCCGTATTATGCCAAGCACGACATTAAACATATCCTGCTGCAATATGATACTAACGATGAAGGGGAAGTTTGTCTGCAATGCTTTATGCTGGGCAATGGCCATTTGTCGTTTCCCGTGGCGGCCACGGTACTGTATGGCTTTGTTACCATGCCCGAGTACAGGGCAAAATTTAAGCTGGCCTATAAAAAAGGAAAAAAATGTGAGCCCATTGCACAATGGGATTGGTTTTCGCTGCTGCACCTGCCCACACAACAACTCATCAATAAAATAAATGCACATGAAACTGCTGCTGCATAAGGCATTGCCAATTTATTACCGAGCCGAATTATGGCTGATACAAATTGTAAGAAAAATTAAAAATATATAAGTATGAACCGGGAAGTATTTAAAACCATCCTCACTATTGCAGGTGCCATTGTTTTTAATATTGTTTTCTGGCAGGAAAAAATTGCTGTGAATATGGTGATTTTTGATGCCTTTGTTTTGTGGTCCGTTTTTTACCTGTACCCATCCGCTTTTTCAAAGCCCGGCACCCGCTGGTTGCTGCCGTTGCACCTTGTTACACTGGCTGCTCTTGTTATTCACAATACCCTGCTGAGCAAGCTGGCCTGCTGTGCCACATTGCTGCTGCTGGTGGCATTTGTACAGTTCCTCCACCGCTCAGTATGGTATGCAGGCGGCTCGGCTCTGATGAATGTAGTGCTGATGGTGGTTTCTTTTTTTGAAGCACTTGCCGGATTTAAGCGGGGCAAAACACCTTCTACTGGGTTCAGGCGGGTGGCAAGGTTTATCATTATTCCGCTTATGATTGCAGCGGTTTTTCTTGGCCTGTATTCCCTGGCCAATACGGTGTTTATGAATATTTTAAATGATGCAGCAATGGCCATCAGTAATTTTTTTGGTAATATATTTACCTGGTTCAGTTGGCAGCGTTTTGTGTTTTTGCTGGCTGGCGTATTTGTTACCGGGGCATTGCTGCTAAGGGCTAATATTCAGTTTTTCTCAAAAAAAGATGCAGCGCAAAGCAACAGCCTCTGGCGCCGTAAACATAACCTTATAAAATGGAAACAAAGCAGCCTCTTTGACCTGCTTACGCTGTTTATGGGCCGCTTTGCCAATGGTATGCTGGCGTTGCGCAACGAGAATACCGTTGGTATCATCAGCCTTGCCCTGCTGAACGGCTTGCTGTGCTGCATCAACATTATTGACATTGTATATGTATGGTTTGGCTTTACCTATCACAGCAATCTCAATCTTTCTAAGTATGTGCATGAAGGGGCAGGCCTGCTGATATTTTCCATTGTACTGGCCATGCTGGTACTGCTGTTCTTTTTCAGGGGAAATCTCAATTTTTATAAGAAGAATAAGTGGCTGCGGTACGGGGCTTATTTATGGATACTGCAGAACCTGGTACTGGTGGTTTCGGTACTGATAAGGGATTACTACTATTTTGTTCACATGGGTATGGCGTATAAGCGCATAGGCGTGGTGGTATTTCTGCTGCTGGTAATTGCGGGCCTGGTAACAGTTTTTGTAAAAATACATTTTCGTAAAACCAATTATTATTTGTTGCGGGTAAATGCCTGGTTTGCCATTGTGGTACTGGTAATAAGCAGTTGTATACATTGGGATGAGTGGATTGCAACAAGCAATCTTGCCCGGAAAGGTACCATACCGGTGGATGTTAATTTTCTGCTGAGTCTTTCAGATAAAACGTTGCCGGTGATTGAAAAAAATAAGGAAGTGCTGGATACGGCTTATCTCTCAGCACATGGAGAGCTGAATCAATTGTATTATGAAAGAGTTACGCCGGCTGAGTATTTTGAAATGCGAAAGCGGACATTTTTACAAAGCCAGGCAGCATATTCCTGGCTCAGTTGGAATATGGCAGATGATTATGTGAAAAAGAACCTGCTGGTAAAAGCTACTGCATCACTGAAGTAGTTTATGCCCAAAGGGGCTGTAATTGTAAAAAACAAAATAATGTTGAAAAGCAGGATCAGATCATTGGGCCATGCTGTACGGGGTGTTATATTCTGTACCGGTAATGAGGTGAATTTCCGTATTGAAGTATTTGCGGCAGTTGCTGTAATAGCAGCAGGAACAGCGCTGGGCCTGTCTGCTACTGAGTGGTTGTGCATTACAGGATGTATTACTGTTGTATTGGTGGCCGAAGTATTGAATACGGCAGCAGAAAAATTATGCGACCTGTACAGCACCAGTAACAACCCGCAGATAAAAATCATTAAGGATATGGCTGCTGGTGCGGTATTACTTGCTGTATGCGGCAGCATTGCTTCGGGACTGATTATTTTTTTACCCAAACTCATAGTATTATCACAAAATATTTTTTAGCATGAAACGTATATCGTCATTTGATAAATTGCTGTATTCCTTCATCGCTTTTATAGCTGTACTGGTTAGTTTCAGGTTCTTTTATTTTCGCAGTGTACATTTTATTTTTCTGCTGTGGAATATTTTTCTTGCCTGGATGCCTTACACTTTCAGTAAGTATATAAGCAATGACGGGGCAGGTTGGAAACAGATACTGCTCTTCGGACTTTGGCTCCTTTTTCTGCCCAACGCATTTTACATTGTTACCGACCTGGTGCATTTAAGGCATCCATCCATAGTTCCATTGTGGTTTGATGCGGCCATTATTTTTTCAGCAGCTACTGCAGGGCTGATTATGGGATTAATATCTGTTTACCGTATTGAAAAATACCTTGTACAGAAGTTTGCCGGGTGGCAGGTGTCGTTGATTATGCCTGCCATCTTTTTTCTATCATCATTTGGTGTTTACCTTGGCAGGTACCTCCGCTGGAACAGTTGGGATATCCTGGCCAATCCGGCAGAACTGTTTTTATCTATTGCCGGAAGGGTGGTTGCGCCACAGAATCACCTGCGCACATGGGGTATGACCATTGTACTAACCGGCATTTTCAGCCTGTTGTATTATACTGGTAAAAAAATGCCGGTATTGATTGGCGAAATAAAAAAAGACGGATTTTGAATCCGTCTTTTTTATAATGCTGTTAAAATTGTTTAAAAATCAAGCCCCATGCTCAGGTACAATTTGGGTTTACCTCTAAAAACACCATCCATTGTCCAGGCTGCATCAAACCGTAAAAAATAGCCCAGCAGTGTGCTGCGTAAGCCAAAGCCATAGCCACCTGCCAACGGGCCAATACCACCTACTTTCTTTACTATTTGTACCGGCGGTTCACCATAAACTGTTTCTGGCCGTTTTAAGCTGTTGTATTGTCCGTTCCAGGCATTGCCCAGGTCAACAAACTGTACTACCTGCAGGTTGCGTAAAAAAGCGTTATTGATGGGCTTGCTGATAAGTGTGCTGAATACCGGGAGCCTGAATTCACTGTTAAGAACAACTGCATTGTTGCCATTAGCAATATTTTGAGTAAAGCCCCGCATATTTACTGCTAAACTCTGAAAGGCATAATCATTATCGGGAGCAGGTGTATTGTTTGGGTTGAAATACCTGTATGAGCCATCATTTTTTTGATTGTTTCCAAACTGCAGCCATCCATCTGTACCACCCAGGTAGTAAATGGTTTTCTGGTTACCCCAACTGAAATCGGCTGCTGCACGACCCGCCCAGATAAAGTTGCGGAAGATAGGATAGTAGTAGCGTACATCCACACCAAGGTTGAACATGGTAGGGCCATCAGCAAATTTCACTTTGTTTACCTGGCGGTTCCAGTCAAAGAAAATTTTATAGCGCAGTCCGTTCCAGATATTCATGGTGGGGTTAAGCGTATTGTCATAAACAAATTCTGCATGGGTTACTGAATAGAGGGTTTTGTCATCAGGTTGCCTGAGGGTAGTGGGTATTTCCTTATATGCACTTGTAACAAACCTGTCTGATCTTATACCTGTACTCACCCTGATGCTTTTGCTTTCGTCAAAAGGGTAAGCGATGTTTACCTGGTAAAGATTGGTGTAAGTGCGGCCGAGGAATTCATTGTTTCTGTCAACACCCTGCAGCACATTGCGGTAAAAAGTAGCACCCCAGTCAATCCGCCTTTTATAATTCTGGTAGCTCAGCAGCCACTCATTGTCTTTAAGATTGGTGGATATCCTGTAAGCACCTGTTATTTTTACGTCTTCCATCAGCTCACTGGTACCAATGCGTACAAGAGCATTTAATGGTGTATTGGAGCTGAGCTGTATGGGCCCTGCACCGCCCTGGTAAGCCTGTAAGCGGTTTACCAGCACATTGTTGTTAAAACCTGCACTTCCGGTTTCAAAATAAAACTTTGGTGGCTTGTAAGGGAACAGTTTTGCTTTCTTCAGCACATTCTCCTGCACAGGGTCTTCTGCTGCAAAAATACTGCCCAGCAAACTGGTACTGCTGTCAGCTTTTTCATTGGCAAATTCATTTTGAAAAATATCGTCCTGTTTTTTGGCACTGTCACCCGGGGCAGCTACCTGGCCGGATGTGCTTTGCCCTTTGGCAATTTTGTCGGCAATAATCAGCCGCTTCATATAGGCAGTAGGCTGTGCCGTTACATTGCGGCGGCGCAAGGTGTTTTCGTCTATTTTTAATTTGTACAATTCCTTTTCGTAGCTCTGCCGGGTTACTTCGCTTACCTGGTTATTGTCGCCAGCTATGCGTGACTCCGCAACGGAACTTTCATAATTTGTAAGCGGAAAGGTATAGGCAGAATCTTCAGATATTGACACTACCGCTATTGAGTCTATATCCGTTTTTTTGAAAGCCCTCAATGTGCTGTCCACCTCTTTTTCGGTGGGATTGCGCAATATCTGATCGGCAATGAGTACAAGGGTATCAAGCCCGGATTTTTTGGTGGTGAAAAAACCTGCATACCTGTTGCCAATACCATTTTCATCGCTGATAAATGTAAAGTGGTTCTGGTTGTATTGTGTTGGGAAACGGGCGTTGCCAAATTTTAAATTGGAGAGTTGTGTAAACTGATTCAGTTCTGGTTTGTCGCCAAAGTCTGTCACCAGAAAAACATTGTAGCGCTTGTTGCTTGGCAGGGCAGTATCGCCGCCTTTTGCATCAGGCCCCGGTCTGTTGCTCGAAAACAGAATGCCGGTTTTGCCTGGAAAAGCTACAAAAGAAGCATCCATATCATCATACACATCATTGGTGATGGCCTTTACTTTTTCCTTATCTATATCAAAAGTGTAAATATCAGTATGACCATTTTTTACAGCACTCAGCAGCAGTGTTTTGCTGTCAAGCATATACTTCATATCCTGCACCTGGTCAAATTTATCAGTCAGGTCAAGTTTGTATTGCTTAATGCGGGTTACGGCATCGTACACAAATAATTTCAGCCGGCCTTCCTGTGCATATATTACGGCAATGCGGGTACCCTTGGGATCCCAGGCCATCATCGGGTAATTAGGATTGATATCGTTTTTGTAATTCCGTATGCCGTATTTTATCAATGTTTTGTACTCAAAGTCATCGTAGTAAATCACCCGTACAATTCCTTTGCGGTATTGTGTTA